>JABDMN010000302.1 GCA_013001485.1 Acidimicrobiia bacterium | reverse complement strand
TCTAAACACAGACTCCCTCACCATGGCCGACAACATCATTACGACGCGCCTGTCGGAGAAGGAAGTGTCCAATTAACACGACATCTACGCCACCTTCATGCCCAAGCCGCTCCAGGACCACGACGGCAGCGGCCTCCACCTCCACCTCTCACTCTTCCGCGGCGACGACAACGCCTTTGCCGGGGAGGGAAGCGAGCTGTCGGCTGATGGTCGAGCATTCATGGCCGGTCTCCTCGCTCATGCGGGCGATATCACGGCCATCACCAACCAGTGGGTGAACAGCTACAAGCGGCTGGTTTCCGGTTTCGAAGCCCCGATCAACGTCACGTGGGGACGCAACAACCAGTCGGCGCTGGTCCGAGTGCCCACGCCAAAGCAGGGGAAGATGTCATCGGTTCGCCTCGAGTACCGATCGCCCGATCCGGCGTGCAACCCCTACCTGGCTCTGGCAGCGATCCTTGCCGCCGGTCTCGATGGGATCGAGCGAGGCCTCGAGCCGCCGTTGGAAACCCCGGCCAATGCCCACAATCTCACTCGCGCCGAGCTACAGGCCGCGGGGATCACGCGTCTGCCAGCCAACCTCGACCAGGCGATCGACCGCATGGAAGGCTCGAAGTTGGTGTCCACGGCCCTCGGGGAGCACGTCTTCGAGTGGTTCCTTCGCAACAAGCGAGCGGAGTGGGACCGCTATCAGCACCATGTGTCCCGCTTCGAGCTGGAGCAGTACCTGCCGGTTCTCTGATGTTTCTCGCCATTCACCCCCCCCAGCCCTCCGACGGCCTCACCGAGGCACTGTTGTCGTGCGGCTATCAGCCGGTGCCGGTGGGCAAGGCGGACGAATTGCAGGCGCTGGCCCCGACCGAAGGATGGCGAGCGCTCGTCATCGAGCTGGAGCCCGACATCGAGCCTGGGCTCGGCTTTGCCGACGACGCCAGGGTGGCCGCCCCGGACCTCCCGATTCTGGTGTGCGCCAATCGCACCCAGATCGCAGATCTCGAGGCCGCCGACTCGCTCGACGATTTCGTGCTCTCCCCATACGACCGCACCGAGCTGAGAGTCCGGCTGGCTCGCCTCGGCGTGGTTGACGCCGACGACAGCGCCGACATCGTCCGCTACCGCGACCTCGAGCTGAACACGGCCACCTATCAGGCGACGATTGGGGGCCAGCCGATCGACCTCACCTACATGGAGTACGAGCTGCTGATGTTCTTCGTCACCAAGCCGGGACGGGTGTGGAGCCGGGAACAGCTGCTCTCACGAGTGTGGGGCTACGACTACTTCGGCGGCTCGCGGACCGTCGACGTCCATGTGCGCCGGTTGCGGGCCAAACTCGGCGAAGAGCGCGCGCCGTGGATCACCACGGTGCGCTCCGTTGGGTACCGGTTCGGCTAGCCGAACTCGATTCCCTGAGCCAGAGGCAGCTCGTCGCTGTAGTTGACCGTCACCGTCTGACGACGCATGTAGGTCTTCCACGAGTCGGACCCCGACTCCCGGCCTCCTCCGGTCTCCTTCTCGCCACCGAAGGCGCCACCGATCTCGGCACCCGAGGTCCCGATGTTGACGTTGGCAATGCCACAGTCGCTGCCCTCAGGTGACAGGAACTTCTCTGCGGCCTTCACGGAATCGGTGAAGATCGCCGATGAGAGGCCTTGCGGGACTCCGTTGTGGATGGCGATCGCCTCGTCCAGCGAGTCCACCTCGACCAGGTAGAGGATCGGGGCGAAGGTCTCGATGCTGAGCATCTCAGCATCGGAAGGCATCTTGATGATCGTGGGCTCGACGAAGTAGCCCTCACGATCGAGGACCGCTCCTCCGGTGAGAACCTCACCACCCTGCTCGGTGGCGATGCCCACCGCTGCGGCGAACGTGTCGACCGCCGACTGGTTGATCAGCGGCCCCATCAACGTCGATCTGTCCAGCGGATCGCCGATGGTCACCTGGGAGTACGCCTCGACAAGACGTTTGGCGATCTGGTCCGACACACCTCGCTGCACGATGAGACGCCGCAGGCTGGTGCACCGCTGGCCGGCAGTGCCAACAGCTGCGAACAGGGCACCGCGGGTGACCAGGTCGAGGTCGGCATCGTCGAGGGCGATGATGGCGTTGTTGCCGCCAAGCTCCAGGAGCGATCGGCCAAGGCGCTTGGCGACAGCAGTGCCGACCTTCTCTCCCATGTTGCACGATCCCGTCGCCGAGATGAGGGGGATGCGGCGATCGTTGATGAGCGCGTCCCCCACGGTCGACCCGGAGCCGACCGCCAGGTTGAACACGCCCTCAAACCCGGTTCCGGACATCACGTCGTGAGCGATTTTGGTGACCGCCACAGCCGTCAACGGAGTCTGGCTCGACGGCTTCCAGATCATTGTGTCTCCGCACACCGCGGCGATGAACGAGTTCCAGCTCCACACCGCGGTGGGGAAGTTGAACGAGGTGATGACGCCTACCGGGCCGAGCGGGTGCCACTGCTCGTACATGCGGTGTCGGGGTCGCTCCGAGCCCATGGTCAGCCCGTAGAGCTGGCGGGACAGGCCAACCGCGAAGTCTCCGACGTCGATCATCTCCTGGACCTCGCCCTCGCCCTCAGCGGCGATCTTCCCCATCTCGAGCGAAACGAGGGCTCCCAGAGCCTCCTTGTTGTCCCGGAGGGCGTTGGAGAGCTGGCGCACGTAGTCACCACGAACCGGAGGCGGGATCATCCGCCACTCGGCGAACGTCTCTTGTGAGTTGGCAACAACCTTCTCGTAGTCGTCGACTGAGGCCATCACGACCTCGCCGATGGGCTCACCTGTCGTGGGGTTCTCCACCTGGAGAGTGCCACCTGTGCCATCGAGCCAGCCTGCTGCGTACACACCAGGGTTGGTGTCCGAGAGGCCGAGCGCACTGAAAATCTGATCGCGGGTCATTGATTCCTCCTCACAGACAACGCTACTGCCGCCACGTCAGCGTGCGGCTATCGCGTCGATCTCGAACAGGAACCCTCCCGGCAACGCAGCCGCCTGGATGGTGCTGCGGGCCGGCTTGGCCTCGCCCACGTATTCGGCGTAGATCTCGTTCACGCCGGGGTAGTCGGCCATGTCGGCGAGGAACAGAGTCGTCTTGACGATGTCGTCGTAGTCGAGACCCACTCCGCGCAGCGCGGCACCGAGGTTGCGCATCGCCTGGTGTGTCTGTTCATCGATGCCGCCGGTGATCCGCTCCTGCGTGGCGGGATCGATCGCGACCTGCCCGGAGATGAACACGAAACCATTGGCTTCGGTGACCACCGAATACGGGCCGAATGGAGCCGGAACGCCGGCCACCTCCGGGATGGTCTTGGGCATTGGTGACTCCTCTCTGGGGGCCACCGAATCTAGGCCGCCAGGGGCCCCGCCGGAGGCACAGAGGCTCAGGCCTGGCCCGCCGCCATCTCTTCGAGCTGCTGGGCGAGCACGGCGATGCGGGCGGTACACGTCTCGTCTTCGGCCTTGGGTACGAGTTCGGTCAGGCGGGCGGCCGCGCCTGCAACGGCCTCTGCAGCCGGCGAATCGGGGTGGGCGCGCACCACGGGGCGGCCGTGGTCTCCGCCTTCGACGACATGCGGGTCGAGGGGGACCTGGGCGAGGAGCGGCACGGCAAGCTCATCGGCGAGCTGCTGACCGCCGCCTGAGCCGAACAGCTCGTAGTGGCGGCCCTCCTCGGTGGTGAAGCCGGACATGTTCTCGACGACTCCGACGACCGGCATGTGTGAGCGCCGGGCCATGTCGGCGACGCGGGCCGCCACCCGCTGTGCGGCGAGCTGTGGGGTCGTGACGACCACCATCTCTGCCTGTGGCAGCAACCGGGAGAGGGCCATCTGCACGTCACCCGTGCCGGGGGGCATGTCGATGAAGAGGTAGTCGAGCTCGCTGTCCCAACGCACGTCACGCAAGAACTGCTCGAGCGCCTTCGACAGCATCAATCCCCGCCACATGAGCGCCGTGCCCTCGTCCTCGACGATGAGCCCGGTTGAGACGAACTGGATGCCATGACCCTCGAACGGAACGATCTTGCGCTCGTCGTCGGCGTCGAGGCTGGCGTCGAGAGCGCCAAGCATGCGGGGGATCGAGAAACCCCAGATGTCGGCGTCGAGCAGACCTACGCGAAAGCCCTGGTCAGCCACGGCAAGCGCCAGGTTCACGGCAAGTGACGATTTGCCGACGCCTCCCTTGCCCGAGGACACAGCGATCACCCTGGTCAGAGGGGAGACCATCGTGGGCTCGGCGTCCTCGCGAGCCTTGAAGCGAGCGGTGGACATCAGGTCGGAACGCTGCTGCTGGGTCATCGCACCCACTTCGACGTTCACCGAATCCACACCGGGGAGACCGACGACCCTCCTGACCACATCGGACTCGATCTGGTCTCGCATCGGACAGGCTGCGATGGTGAGGGCAATGCTGACGGTGACGTCGCCACCTGCGATGGCGATGTCGCGCAGCATCCCCAGTTCGACGATGTCGGCGCCAAGCTCAGGGTCGATCACCCCGCGCAGAACGCCCTCGATATCAGTGCGATTCACCATGAGGCGATGGTAGGAGCGGGCCGGTCGCTACCGACCCGGGCGGATCAGCAGAAGCTTTGGCCGCAGCCGCAGCTGCGCTGCTGGCTCGGGTTGTTGATGGCGAACCCGGAACCCTGCAGACCCATCTCCTTGAAGTCGATGCTTGCGCCACGAATCATCTCGGCCGATTCGGCGTCGACCGCAAGGCGAACGCCCTGGACCTCGTGCACCGAGTCTGTGGCCTCGACGGCGGCATCGAAGTACATGTCGTACTGGAAGCCG
>JABDMN010000247.1 GCA_013001485.1 Acidimicrobiia bacterium | reverse complement strand
GGTGGGCGCCGGCAGAGCAGACACCGCTCGGCTTCCGTGACGGCCGCCGCCTCGTCGTATCCCAATGCCACCTCTTCGAAGTCCAGGCGGCGCTCTGCGGCAGGCCGGGTCGGCATCTCCATGCGCTTCATGGCGAGGCGTTCCTTACGCGTGGGCATCGGATTGCTCCTGTCGGTGGCACGCTTCAAACTCGAGATACGCCCGATTGCGTAGCGACAGCACCTCGTAGTCCACCTGGTGCCCGTCGAACTCGGGACCGTCGACGCAGGCGAACTTCGTCTCTTCACCAACGAGCACGCGACAACCGCCGCACATCCCGGTGCCATCAACCATGATCGGGTTGAGGCTGACGATCGTCGGAATGCCGTGAGGCCGGGTGACCTCGGCAACTCCCTGCATCATCGGGATCGGCCCCACGGCGACCACCCGATCGACGGTCTGTTCTCCGATCAAAGCCTTCAGCGCACCGGTGACGAATCCATGTTGACCTTTCGTCCCGTCATCGGTGGTGACGAGCACCTCGCCGACCGCGGCGCGCATCTCGTCCTCGAGAATCACCAGCTCAGCGGTGCGGGCACCGATGATGGCGACGACGCGGTTGCCGGCAGCGGCGAGTGCCACAGCGGCCGGATAGGCGATCGCCGTGCCCACTCCCCCACCCACAACGGCCACGGTGCCGTACGAGTCGACCTCTGTCGGGCGGCCGAGCGGCCCGACCACGTCGGGAAGCTCGTCTCCGGGATTCAGCGTGTGCATGACAGCTGTTGTGTGCCCAACCTCTTGCACGATCAGCTCGATCCACCCACCTGGGGCGTCGACCGCCGAAACGGTGAGTGGGATCCGCTCCCCCTTGTCCTCTACGCGCACGATGACGAACTGCCCGGCCTGGTGGCTCGTGGCAACTCGTGGCGCCGAGATCCGAAACCGTTTCACACCCGACGCGAGTTGCTCGACCTCGAGCAGACGGAATCCCATATCGTCAGGTTCTCGCCTTCTGGCGAGTGTCGCCAGGGACCATCATCCCTGTGGATCGGGAAGGAGGCACCTATCGGACAGAGGCAATCATCGTGGGCCGAGCTGTCTCATCGGCCATAATGACCCGACCCCCTACCCAGGAAGGACCGGCGATTGAAGGCCATCGTCGTTGGTGCCGGCGGCACATCACGTGAACTCCTGCGACGCCTCGGCGAACGCTGGGATATCACGCTCATCGACACCGATGAGGAACGCCTGGCCCTTGCAGCTCAACTCCGCGCAGTGGACACCCTCACCGGAGACGGATCGAGTCGACTGGTGCTCAAGCGAGCAGGTCTCGAGACCGCCGATGCCCTGATCGCGGCGAGCAACGACGACGACGCCAACCTGGAAGCCGTCTCCCATGCAATGGAACTCGGTGTGATGCGCATCCTCGCCATCGCCGCCGACCCGGAGCGGTTGAGCGACTACCGCGACCTCGACATCACCGCTTTCTCTCCCGACTCTCTGGTGGCCCGCAACATCGAGGTGCAACTCGAGCCCCGCCGGGTGGCATCAACGACATTCGCCGACGGCAAAGCCGAGGCGATCGAGTTCGTGATCTCTCCCGACTCTCCGGTGCGTGGAAAGGCCCTGCGAGAACTCCACTCCGAGAGCTGGGTGGTTGCCGCCGTGTTGCGCGAGGGGCAGCTCATCGTTCCCCACGGCTACACCCGGCTCGAAGCGCGTGACCGTGTCACCGTCGTTGGCTCCGCCCAGGACTACGCGACCATCGTCCACGTGTTCACTTCCGGTGAGTCGCGCTTCCCCTTGAACTACGGCAAGAACGTCCTCGTTGCTCTCGAAACGCTCGACGACATCGCCGGTCCGTTCAACGAGGCGATGTCCCTTGTTCGCAACTCCGAGGCCGAGACGCTGGTCGTGGTGCATCGCGACCCAGCGTCGACACGAGACGATTCGCTCATCGAACGGATCAATCAGGTGACTGAGGCCGCCCATGAGGCGGCGGAGGGAGTCGAGGTCGAGTATCGGCCAGTCAACGGCCCGGCCAGCCAGGGGCTGTTCGAGGTTCCCCAGTCGGAGAGCATTGGTGTCGTGGTGGTCCCGGCGCCAGCTGGTGGCGAGCTCACAGGGCGGATCCGGGTGGCCCGTACTCTCAATTCACTACGCGAGATCGATCGCCCCGTGTTGTTCTCGAGGAACACCCAGCCGTACGCATCGATCGTTGCACCGGCACGCCGAACCCCGGCCGGCGAGGCGGCCGGCCGAGCCGCTATCGATATCGCCTCGACCACCGGTGCCTCATTGGTCGGGGTGGCGGTGGTGCCTCCGTCGTTCGTCTCCGGTGCCGGCGCCATCGAAGACGCCCGGCGCGCCGCCGCCTGGCTCAGAGAGGAAGCCGCTGTGCAGGGCATCGCCGTGCGCCGCAAGATTCGTCAGGGGAACCCGATCCGGGTTCTGGAGGAGCTTGGCAACGCCGGGAGCCTGGTGGTGCTGCCGTTCCCCGACGCTCGATCCACTGTGTTCCGGCCGACCATCGCCGAGCACGTCCTCCGCAAGTCCCGAGTGTCGACGCTCCTCGTCCCCCAACGCGACTGATGATTCCGATCATCGCCTCGGAGGGTGCACTCGCCGGTCCGCTCGGCTTCGTACTCATCGGCGCGGCGGCGTTCTCGCTGCCCGTGATCGCCCGTCGTATTGGTGTGCCAGCCGTCGTGCTCGAGATCGTCTTCGGCGTCCTGATCGGGCCTTCGGTCTTCAGCATCATCGAGGCCGGCACCATCGATGCGGAGTTCATCACGTTCCTCGCTGAACTTGGCCTTCTGCTGTTGATGTTTCTCGCCGGGTTCGAGGTGGACTTCGAGCGACTGGAAAGGCAGGGTCCTGGCCCGGTCCTGACCGGACTAGGGATCTTTGGGGCGATCCTGATCTCAGCATGGGTTGGGTTCGGGATCCTCGGCACCGACTCGACCAATCAGCGGATCTTCCTCACGCTGCTGGTGTCGGCAGCTTCGCTGGGCATCGTCGTGCCCGCGCTGCGTTCGACGAACCGGTCGAACACCAGCCTCGGTCAGCTGACGCTCGTCACTGCGGTTCTCGCCGAGTTCCTCTCTGCTGCCGGGATCGTCGTGTTCGGCGTGTGGGTTCAGAGCGGGCTCAGCTTCGAACTGCTGAAGGTCCCCGCGATGTTCGCCATCATGTTCGTCCTACTGGTGGCGCTGCGTCGGGCCGCCTGGTGGTATCCGGAGCGCTTCGAGCGCCTCTTCGCTTCGCACGATCCGGACGAGCTCGGCATCCGGGCGTCGCTCTCGCTGATGTTCATTTTCGTGGGGTTGGCTCTCTGGCTCGACATCGAGGCCATCCTCGGCGCCTTCATGGCCGGCGCCCTGTTCGCATTCGTGTTCCGCAACACCGGCAACCTCGAGGAACGCCTGAGTGGCTTCGCCTACGGGTTCTTCATCCCGGTCTTCTTCATCAACGTGGGCATCAACTTCCCCCTTGCCGAACTTGGTGACTTCTCTGTGCTGGGCAAGGCACTGGCACTGATCGCCATCGCGCTCGTGGTGAAGCTCGGCCCGGCGCTGCTGTTCGCCTTCCGCCGGCTTTCGGTGCGTGAGTCGTTGGCCTCGGGAGTGCTGCTCGCCGGGCAGCTCTCGGTGATCATCGCCCTTGCCGAGCTGGGGGTCGATCTCGGCGTCATCGACGATGGCCTCGAAGCCGGTGCGATTCTCCTCGTAGGGGTGACGGCAATCCTGTCGCCGGTCGTTTTCAAGGCGCTCGCGCCTCCACTAGCGGCGGCCGAGGAGTCCGAGTCGATCTCGACCTGACAAGGTCAGTGAACAACTCCGGCGGCGCGTAGGCCGTCAATCCGCTCGGCGTCGTACCCGAGTTTGGCCAGCACTGCGGCGGTGTCGGCACCAGGCGACCGTGGAGCACTCGGTGAACCCGTCGGGGTCGTGTCGAACCGGGGCGCCGGTGCAGGATGAACCTGATCACCAACCTCGATGAACACGTCCCGAGCGGCGTTGAAGGGATGCGCCGGAGCCTCATCGAGTGACAGGACCGGAGCGACGCACGCGTCGGTGTCAGCGAAGTGATCGGCCCACTCGTCGCGGGTCCTGGTTCGGAAGGCCGACGCGATGATCTGCCGCAGCTCAGGCCACGTCGATCGGTCGTATTGGCCGGGCGGATCCTCCACGCCGATCCCCTCCATGAATGCCGAGTAGAACTGCGGCTCGAGAGCTCCCACGGCAACGAACTCGCCGTCGGCGCACTCATAGGTGTCGTAGAACGGCGCCCCTCCGTCGAGCAGGTTGGATTCGCGAGCCATCGTCCTGATGCCGGCGGCGAGCATCGAGTGAGCCATCGTGGTGAGAACCGCGGTGCCGTCGACCATGGCGGCATCCACGACCTGGCCGCCGACCCTGTCTCTGGCGAAGAGCGCAGCAAGGATGCCCGACACGAGAAACATCGACCCCCCACCGAAGTCACCGATCAGGTTGAGCGGTGGCGGCGGAGGGGACCCGGCGCGACCGATCGGGTGGAGAGCGCCGGCGACGGCGATGTAGTCGATGTCGTGCCCAGCGGTGTGCGCCAACGGCCCGCTTTGGCCCCAACCGGTCATCCTCCCGTACACCAACGCCGGATTTCGCTCGTGGCAGACGTCGGGACCTAGGCCGAGCCGCTCCATCACCCCGGGTCGAAGACCCTCGATGAGGAAATCGGATCGTTCGACGATGTCAAGGGCGACCTCGACCCCGTCTCCGCTCTTGAGATCGATGCCGATCGATCTCCGGCTCCGCAGCAGGAAACCGGACGGACCGATGTCGGATGGGGTCGATGCGCCGGGTCGATCGATCCTGATGATGTCGGCTCCCAGGTCTGCGAGCACCATCGCGGCGAACGGTGTCGGGCCGAGGCCGGCGAACTCGAGACCCTTCAACCCGGCGAGCGGTCCCTCACCCATGAAATGGGCCTTCATCCACGAGGTCGAACCTCACGCACGGCGGACGACCGTGTCACCCGTCGTGGCGTCCTTGTCGAGCACGATGAGGTCCTCGATACGTTCCCGCATCTCGGGAACATGGCTGACGACGACCACCAGTCGGTCACCATCGCCGGTGACCAGGCGCTCGATGCCGTCCATCGCCAGTGAGAGGTGCTCAGGATCGAGCGAGCCAAAGCCCTCATCCAGGAGGAAGGCGTCGAGCCGGCCACCGGATCGGCTGACCATCTCAGCGAGACCAAGCGCCAGCGCGAGCGACGCGAGGAAGGTCTCGCCACCGGAGAGACTGTCCGACTTGCGTGTCCCTTCTGCGGCGGCGAGGTCGACGATGTCGAAACCATCTCCGCTGAACCGGTAGCGGCCGCTGGTGAGGTCCTGGAAGTGATCTGACCCGAGGTCGGCGAGCCGTGCTCGCTCGTCGTCGAGGAGATACCGAACGAACTTGGAGTCGGTGAGATCCGAGGCGATCTGACGATATCGCTCCACATCTGAGGTGAGCTTGTCACGCTCGGAGATGTCGTTCTCGGCAGCGGCCACGACGGCCTCGTCGCGCTCGATCTCGGCGCCGAGCAAGTCGAGCGTGGTGCGTGCTTTGGTCAATTCCGCATCGAAGTCCTCGACTTCCAGCTCGTCGAGCATCCCTGCACGCTCCGTCTTTGCTGCCTCGACATCCTCGGCGGCGGTGACACGAGCGGTCCCGGCGGCTTCGACATGCGACGTCCATGCTGCGTCGAGCTCGTCATAGGCCCGCCCCAGTGACTCTGCCGAACCATCGGCAGTCGCCACATCCAGCGACAGAACCGTGGCGACGGCGCTGATGGACGACTGCAGATCCGACAGGTTGCGACTCACAGCCTGTTCGGCAGCGATCGCCTCGTCATGGGTGCGGCGCACGGTGTCGACATCGCGCCGCGCCGCGTCCCTGCGTTCAGTCATCTCGGCGAGCTGCTTCCGCAAACCACCCAGCGCAGCTTCGCTGTCGGCGGAGCCGACCACCGCAGCGAGCTCTTCCATGTGGCCGGCGAGCGAGGTCTCCGACTCGGCGACAGCAGCCGACTCGGCCGCGTGCGACTCGGCGGCCCCGGCCGCATCTCTTTCCGTCGATGACAGCGCAATCCGGGCGGCTTCCGCGTCATCGGCCGCGGCACGCCGGGCCTTCTCGGCGGCCTCGCGGGCACCACGCGCTCGGCTCAGATCCTGTTCGAGGCGGTCGAGGTCGACCGATGAACGCACCGGCGGCAACTCGTGAACGTCCTGATCACAGACCGGGCAAGCCTCGCCAGCGGCAAGTGAGGTGCGGAGCGCCGCGGCCATGTCGGCATGGCGTCCTTCATCCAGCGCCGTCGTGGCCGCTGTCAGCGAGACCTCTGTCGCTGCAAGTCCATCCTGGGCAGCGGTGACCGCAGCGGAGGCGACCTCGACACGCTCGGTCTGGGCCCGGACTTCGGTCGTGCGCGTCGCTTCGAGTTTCGCCATCTGTTCCTGACGGGTGCGGGCCTTGGCGAGCGTGTCCTCGAGGGTCGGGGTGAGCGCCGCCAGCTTCGCCGCTTGTTCGATCGTGGTCCGCAGGGCGGACTCCCCCGCTGCCTCCTTCTCAGCGACCAGAAGGGCCGACTGGGCGGCGTCGAGGCGCTCGGCGAGCTCGACACGACGTTCTGCTGCCACCGAGCCTTCGCTGACGACCCGATCGACGTCGGTACGAGCCGGGACCCGGCCCCGCAGCCGATCGATGGTGGCGTCGGCAGCGGTTGCTGCGTCGAGGCGCTTCGTGGCGTCGGCGTGTCGCGAAGCGATGTCGGTGAGTTTGGGCTCGGCCTTCTCGAGGGTTTCGAGGCGGGAAGTGGTTTCGGCGACCGTGACTTTGCGATCGGCGAGCATTGCCATCACCTCGTCGATTCGGTCGAGCCTGCCCGTGACTATGCCCAGAGCGGCGTCGGCCTCGGCGGCGCGGGTGCGAGCCAGTTCCCGCATGACACCAAGCCGCTCGTGGCCGAAGACTCCCTTCAGTACGGCATCGCGCTGGGCAGGCCGCGCCGCCAGGAACTCGGCGAACCGGCCTTGGGCCAGCAGAACCGACCGGCTGAATGCGTCGAAATCCAGACCGAGGAGCCCGGTGACCCGTTCGGTGACCTCGTCGGCCAAGGTGATCTTCTCGACGACGTCGGCGTCTTCGGTGTCGTCTGTCAGCCGGGTCAGGACGTGCTGGCTCTGGCCTCGACGACGCAGGGCCCGCATTACCTCCCACACCTCACCATCGACCTCGAACCGGAACGAAACAGCGCCGTCGTCGGAGCGCTGGTGGATCAGTGCACGAACCGCCTTGCCCACGGCGGGAGTGCGGCCGTAGAGGGCGAACGCCATGGCGTCGAGCAGCGAAGACTTCCCAGACCCAATGGGGCCAACGATGCCGACGAGCCTCCGATCGCGGAAGTCGAAGACGTGGCCTTCCCCACGGTACGAGCGGAAGTCGCGGAGTCGCAGCTCAAGGGGTCGCAACTGACGCCTCCTCCAGCAGGGAACGGAATGCCGCCATCAGGTCCTCCGGAGCTTCGACCCCGGCTGTGTCGCGGTAGTAATCCCCGTACAGCTCGTCGAGCGCCCGGCCGGCCCTGGTCTGATGGTCGATCTCGGCGCGGGGGTAGTCGGCGTGGACCTTGACGACGAAGTCGAACTCCTCGCGGGCCCGATCGGCCAAACCCGGATCTGGCCCTGCGGTCTCGACCGTGAGGTCGAGATAGGCCTCGTGAACATCGTCTCTTCCGATGATGTCTGGCCACTCGCCGCTGGCTCGCACCAAACGCCGGCCGCCGATGAGCGGCACCGATCGGGTGGCTGCGGGGAGACCGGGTTCGACGTCGACGATGACGACTCGCTTCTCCTCACCGGCCTCGCCGAAGTCGAGCTCGAGAAGCGACCCGGCGTACTCGGCGGGTACCCGGGCTCCTGGGACCTTCTGGGGTGCGTGGATATGACCCATCGCCACGTATTGGGGGCCGGGCGGGATCGCCTCGGCAGTAGCGGCATAGGCCTCACCGATGTGCAGCTCTCGCTCGCCGCGAGGAGCACCGTGACCGTGCACCTTCGACCCGCCGACCAGGAAGTGCGCCACGAGCAGCGACACTGCCTCGGTGCCAGCCCGGCTCGCGGCTTCCGTCGCATAGGCCTCCGAGATCAGCCGCAGCTTGTCGGCATACCGTGAGTACCAATCGGAGGCCTCAGACATGAAGTCGACGACCTTGCCCTCACGGAGGAACGGGAAGCAGGAGACCACGGCTCTCCCCGCTCTGGTCTCGATGTCGAGAACGGCCCCTTCATCAGGTCGCTTGATGTCGCCGACCAGGTGGATGCCGTGGCCGGCCATGAATGGTGCCAGCGCCTCGAAGAACCCCGCAGAGTCGTGGTTTCCGGCGATTGCCACTACCGGCCGGGTGCCACCTGCAGACAACGACAGCAGTCCATCGAGGGCGATCTGCAGCGCATCGACCGAAGGGGTGGGCCGGTCGAACACGTCCCCTGAGTGCAATACGAGGTCGACGTCCTCGCGGTCGGCGATCTCGGCGACTTCGGCGAGCACTTCGCGGAACTCGTCGGAGCGGTCGTAGCGCCCGATCCGCTTGCCGATATGCCAATCGGACGTGTGGAGGATTCGCATCAGATGTCGTCGAACGGGTCGACGTCCTCAGCTACCTCTTCCTTCCGGGTCGCCCATGGCGGGAAGGGGAAGTCACACACGATCGGAACCGGGATGGCGGGTTGGGAGATCACCATGGTGCCCGGTTTGAGGAGACGGGCCCGGGCCCGGGTCGATGGCAGCATCCACCCGTACTCGGCTCGCTCGGCTTCCGCGGCATCGAGACGGCCGGCCACCTTGATGGCAGCGTTCTCCATCACCTCGGGAGCGACCCTGCTGGCTGTCTGCTGGGCACCGACAAGCAGCACTCCGAGCGACCGGCCTCGCTGAGCGATGTCAATGAGCATCTCCTTGAGCGGGCTCGAGCCTTCCCGCGGGGCGTATTTGTTCAACTCGTCGAGAACGATCACGGACAACGGCAGCCGCTGACCGCTCTGTTCCTTCTCACCAAACGTTTCGGCGAGGAGTGCACCGACCACGAACCGCTGCCCGAGGTCGTGCAGAGACTGGATCCCAACCACGGTCACCTGGGCGTCCGTGCGGTCGATGCGCCGCGACTCGCCTGCTCTCACCAGCTGGCCAAGCCGGTGCGAGGCTGCATGCAATCGGCGCATGAAAGCGGACACCGTGCCCGCCTGGACCCGGCCCGTCCACCGCTGGTCGGGCTCACCGTCCTCGGGGTCGACGAACTCCTCGATCGCAGCAACGAGGGTGTCGAGATCGCGGATGACCCGTTCGCCCTGGTTCGGAGTGACAGACCCCTTGACTCCCTCGACAGGGTCACGCAGCACGATCGCTCCGGGCTCGCCAGCGACGTCGGTTGCGAAGCGACGCAGCTGTGCGCGCACTCGCTCTTCGATGAACTGGATCTGGTTGCGGGTATCCGACGCGTCGGTGAACAGGAACTGAAGAAGGCCTTCGTCGATGAATTCGGCCGGCGTCCACACGAAGGCGTCAACGCCTTCCTGGCGACCTCCGGTGTCGGGGATGACCACGTCACCGCTGCGCGACCGGGGAGGCGCCCAGAACTTCACCGACGGGAACGGCACCGGGTCGAGGCCGAGGGTGCGCCATGTCGCGGCAGCGTCGTCACCGAAGTGTTTGTTGGGCTTGTCCAGCCACAGCAGATCCTCACCCTTGACGTTGAACACGAGGATGCGGAGGTTGGCTGCGCCCTCCCCCACGATTTCGGGCCGGCCCGACAACATGCGGAGGAAGAACAACGCAAACGAGGTCTTGGTGGCGACACCGGAGATGCCCGAGATCGACATGTGGCCGCCCTTGCGGCCGTCGAAGAAGTCGAGGTCGGCGTACACGGGCTCGCCGTCTCGGCCAACGCCGATGGGCAGCGGCCGCTCCATCTCGTCGACGTAGAGCGCCTTGAGTCGCTCGTCGCCGGTGGCTCGCTCGACCACCTCACCGGGATCGGGTGACACCCACACTTCGGGGTCGACTCGCGTCACCGCTATTTGAGCCGACCGCACGGTCTCTCCTGGGAGGATGCCGGTCTCGGCGATGCGATGCGTGTCCGACTCGAAGGTGGCACCTTCGTAGACGGCTTCTGCTTCGGTGACGATGCCGTAGGTGGAGATCTCGCCCTTCTTGGGAACCTGGGTGCGGACCACCACGAGGTCGTCGAGCTGGAGATACTCGCCATCGTCGAGCACCACCCGGAACTCACGGGTGTTGGAGTGCTGTGTGCCGAGAACCCGGCCGACGGCGGTCACGCTGCTGCCCCCACCGCAGCTCGCAGCCGCCGGTAGACGAACTCAGGGTCACCGAGGAGCCGACGCAGTTCGCGTTCGAGCGCGGCGATCGGCACGAGGTTCTGTGGCGCCCGGCTGTCGATGTGCATCGGGGCGGCGAACTTGGGGAGAAGAGCGGTGGCCCGATCGGCAATCCGCTGGGCAGTGGCGAGGTCGAGATGGCTGGACACCTCGGCCCGGACGATGCCGGTCCACGAGTGCCCGCCGGGGATGTCGGCCAACCGCAGGTACCAGGAGTAGCGGGGGTAGGCGCCTGTCGCACCAATGAGAAACAGGGGGGTTCGCTCCCCGGCCCTCAGCCGCCCGATGATCGGTGCCTTCTCGGGCGACAGATACCCAACTCTGTGGCTCTTGATGTATCCGACCTTCTCGGTGGCGGAGAGGTCGTTGATGGGACCGTCGGCGATGACGAAGGTCCCCGTCTTGGCAAGCTCCTCGGACAGCTCAGCCTCGGCCTTGCGCATGCGGCCGTGGAAGTGCTGGATCAGCATGCCGGGGTCGGTCTCGGGGATCGACTCGGTTCGGTACATGAGTTCGGGCCCGGCGACCGGCACCGGCTGCCCCTGGCCATCGCCAAACACGGCCAGCCTTTCGACCCGCGTCGTCGTGACCGCCGAGCGCGGCGTGGACCGTTCCCACGTGACAGCGCCGACAGCCAGCGACCCACAGAGACCTGAGACGAGACCCGTCGGCTCGTCCAGCGTCAAGCGAGCGTCGACTCTGCGCACGCCATCCACGAACACGACCTCGCCCACGCCATCGTCGGAACCCTCGAGCGGCTCCCAGGCGCCCGAGACCTCGACCGTCTCGTCGACCGTTCTCTCGAGCGAATCATCAGTGTCTATCGGGCTCCCGTAGTCGGGAGCCCACCCTTCAACATGCAAACGCGCCATGGTCGGCGATGGTACCGGCGACCCGTGACAGAAACGCTGCACCACCTAGTGTCGTGTCATGGATCCCTCAGCTTTCGCCAAACGCATCTCGCCACTCATCAGCGACCTCGTCTTCTCAGTACATCGCAAAGCCCGCCAC
>JABDMN010000243.1 GCA_013001485.1 Acidimicrobiia bacterium | reverse complement strand
CGGTAGCCGGTAGCCGGTAGCCGGTAACCGGTAGCCGGTAGCAACTAGTCAAAGCTCGTTCCCCGAGGCCTCTCCACGCTCGAAGGCTGACAAGTTCGCCATCGTTGTCTCCGCGATGTCTGTCATCGCCTCCTGGGTGAAGAAGGCCTGGTGGCCGGTCACCATGACGTTGGGGAAGGTCAACAGTCGAGAGAACACGTCGTCGGTGATGACGCGGTCCGACAGGTTCTCGAAGAACAGCTCCTCTTCCTCCTCGTAAACGTCGAGGCCCAGATAGCCGACCTTTCCAGACTTCAGGCCGTCGATCACTGCCACGGTGTCGACCAGGGCTCCGCGGCTGGTGTTGATGATCATGACACCGTCTTTCATCGCGGCCACGGCCTCGGCATCGATGACGTGGAAGGTGTCAGGCGTGAGTGGCGTATGGAGGGTGACGACGTCGGACCGCGCAAACAGCTCGTCCAGTTCGACGTACTCGACGCCCAGGTCGATGGCCGCTGGATTGGGATAGGGGTCATAACCGAGCAGCTTGCAGCCAAACCCGGACAGCGCCGCGGCGACGCGTTCGCCGATCTTGCCCGTGCCCACGATGCCCACCGTCCGCTCGTATAGGTCGAAACCCATCAGCCCGTCGAGGGCGAAGTTGCCGTCCCGCACCCGGTTGTAGGAGCGGTAAATCTTGCGATTGAGCGCCAGGATCAAGGCAACCGTGTGCTCGGCGACCGAATGAGGCGAATAGGCGGGCACCCTGGCCAATGTGAACCCGAGGGCACGGGCGGCGTCGAGATCGACGTGATTGAACCCGGCGCTCCGCAGAGCGATGTAGCGCACCCCGTGTTGGTGTAGTGCCCCAAGCACAGGTTCGGAGAGGTCGTCGTTGACAAAGGCACAGATGGCGTCGAATCCATTGGCAAGACCCGCCACCGACTTCCGCAGTCGCGATTCGACAAAGACCAGCTCGTGGCCATGGTCGGCGTTGGCCCGGGTCAGGTACTCCTCATCATGAGGGTGGCTCGAGAAGACCAGAACTCGCATCAGACATCGCCTGCCGGAGGAAGTGGTGGCTCCCAGTCGTCAGGCACCGGAGCTGGCTCCTCTGAGTCTGTAGCCGACATCCAGGCCGGGGCCAGAGTCCGGGAGGCGCCCCCGCCGGCTGAGCGCTGCTCCCACGCTGCGACGAGCCACCCGCCAAAGCCCCAGGTCACCGCAGACAGGAACAAGGCCAGCCCAACGAACGCCCCGATCCACGGGATCCAGAACACAACTCGCAGAGCGATCGCACCGACGAAGAACGCCGCGAACAGCGAGCGCCGGCCTCGCAACACCCGGTCGCCGAACGCCGTCACCGACGGCACGGGGGCGATGAACAGCCAGGCGAGCGCATAGAGCGCAATCAAGAGGGCGGCCACGGGGATGCCAACGAGGGTCGCGACAAGCAGCGTCGCCATCAGTGGGATGCCGACTACAGCAGCAAGGCCCACTCCCAGGGTGAAGGTCGGTCGACTCGCAATGACGTCAACGGCCCGCGGGGCCGTTGAACGGAAGAGCCAGAAAAGGGCAACACCCGCCACGAGGAATCCAAAGAACCCGAGAATGGTGACGGCTCGAACCAGAAGTTCGATCTCGAATCGCTGCGTCGCCGGGAATCTCGAGACGCCACCGTCGAGTCGTGCCTGGTTGGACACGGCGGCGTCGGAATTCGACCGATAGATGATCTCTCCCTCGACCACCGTCGACGGGCCCACCTCGAGGCTGTTGAGACGGATGTCGACGAGGTTGCCGACGTTGCCATCGATGAGGGCGGTCAGCATCTGGCCCCGGATGTCGCGCCCGACGTCGCCACGGACCTCGAGCCGAGCGCCGAAGAACAACACGTCACGCCCCACCTCACCGCTGATCTCGACGGATCGGGAGGCGACGGCCAGGTCGCCAGTAACCGTTCCGAGGACCTCCACCCGATCGGCGGCCGCACCGCGTACAGAGCCATCGACTGTGCCTTCGATGCGAACCGTGGCGGTGCTGGCGACGTTGAGATCACCCGAGATGAGTCCGGTGACGACCACGTCGCCGCCGGCGAAAGAGAGGTCGCCGTCGATGCGGCCTTCGATGACGGCCCGGTTGGCGACTGCGTAGACGTCCTCGGCGAACAGATCGCCTTCGGGGACGATGTACTGGTTCGTGTTGATGACGGTTGGGCGGATGGGCAGTGGGAGGAGCACGGCTCCCGCCAACACAAGGACCGCAAGGGCCCTAGAAGGGAAGCGCATCCGTCAGCAGGTTGAGTAGAGGCCAGGGAGCGATGCCAAAGGCGATGGTGAATGCCACCGACGTGGCGAGTGCACTGCTGGATGCCCGATCGGGGTCGGGCGATGCCGTGGCGGCCCCGGGTCCTACTGCAACGGCCGACTCCTGGAAGAACATCACGACGATGATCCGAAGGTAGAAGTACAAGCCGGCCACAGAGCCGAGCAGTGCGAGGATCACCAGCGCCATGTAGCCGGCGCTAGCTGCTGCCTGGAACACAACGAACTTGCCGATGAAGCCAGAAGTGAACGGGATGCCGGCAAGGCCGAGCATCAGCACAGCCATCGAGCCGGCAACCAGAGGTGATCGGGAACCGAGCCCGGAGAAGTCGGAGATCGCCGACCGACCTGATGTGGGGCCCTCCAGGATCGACACCACGGTGAACGCCCCCACCAGCTGCACGGCGTAGGTGGCGACGTAGAACCAGACGGCCGGGACCCCATCACCGCCGGCGAGGACCCCGGTCAAGATGAACCCGGCATGAGCGACACCGGAGTAGGCGAGCATTCGTTTGATGTCGGTCTGGGCGATGGCAAGAGCGGTGCCCACGATGATCGATACGGCCGCGAGGACCGCAACCGCCGGCGCCCAATCATCGATGCGCGTCTCGAGGCCACCGACCAGCACCCGGCCGATGGCAGCAAAACCCGCCACCTTCACTCCGGCCGCCATGAACCCGACAGCTCCGGTGGGAGCACCCTGGTACACGTCAGGCGCCCACTGGTGGAACGGCGCAGCCGACACCTTGAAGCCGAGCCCGACGATGACGAGGGCGATGCCCGCAAGGAGCACGCCCGGTGAACGGAAGTACGACTCGACCAAGACCTCTGAAACACTGGAGGCGCCGTACAGATAGGTCGATCCTGTGGCGGCATACAGCAGGGCGATGCCGTAGAGGAACACGGCTGAGGCGAACGAGCCCAGCAGGAAGTACTTCGTCGCTGCTTCGTCGGCGTCGGCACGCTCCCTCGTGAAGCCTGCAATCACGTAGAGGCTGATCGAAGCGATCTCGAGGGCGACGAACAGCATGATGAGGTTGCCAGACGCCGTCATCAGGTGGAGACCCATCGCCGACAACAGGACCAGCGCCAGCATCTCGGCGCCGCGGCGACCCAGTCCGGGAATCATCGGCCACATGGCCAGAAGAGCGATGCCGGTCACTACGAACACCGCAATGCCACCAAACGCCGTGAACCCATCAAGGCGAATCATGCGTGAGAATTGGTCGGCAGCACCGACGTCGGCGACGTGAACCCACTGCCACACGGAGAACGCCAGGGCGAAGACCACGGCAGCGCCGGTGATGGCTCCGAGGAGGCGCCTATCGGGTTCGAGTGTGATCTCGACGAGAAGGACCAGGAGCGCACCCACCAGGAGGGCTACCTCGGGAGCAACGGCGACGAAGGACATGGCGTCCATCTACTCGCCTCCCCCAGCAATGTCGGAAGTGTTTCCGAACTCGGGAACCTCGTAGTCGGTGACCGCCTCGATCCGCTCGAGGATGCGGTCGACCGCCGGCTCGATGCGGTCGAGGGCCGGCTTGGGATAGATGCCGAGGAACACGATCAGCACCGCCAGCGGCACCAGTACCGCGATCTCCCGACCGTTGAGATCACGCAAGCCCTCGTTCTCTTCCTTGGTGATGGGGCCGGTGAACATCCGCTCGTAGGCCCACAGCAGGTAGATGGCGGCAAGCACGACGCCGAGCGCAGCGATGATGGCGAGGACGGGGAATCGCAGGTACGCCCCGAGCAGCACCTTGAACTCTCCGATGAAGCCGTTGAGGCCGGGCAACCCGATCGAGGCGAACGCGGTGAAGAGGAAGAAGCCGGCGTAGATCGGCATGACGCGAGCGATGCCGCCGTAGTCGGAGATGAGCCGGGTGTGCCGCCGCTCGTAAATCATGCCGACAAGGAGGAACAGCGCTCCCGTAGTGAGGCCATGGTTCACCATCTGGATGACCCCTCCCTGGAGTCCCTGGGTGGTCATCGCGAAGATGCCGAGAACGATGAAGCCGAGGTGGCTCACTGAGGAGTAGGCGACCAGCCGCTTCACGTCGGGCTGGACGATGGCGACCGCGGCGCCGTAGATGATTCCGATCACGGCAAGAGTGGCGAGCCACGGAGCGAGCCGCACACTCGCCTCGGGGAACAGAGTCAGGTTGAAGCGGAGCAGGCCGTAGGTACCGAGCTTCAACAGCACGCCGGCCAGCAGCACCGAACCCGCGGTCGGAGCTTCGGTGTGGGCGTCGGGAAGCCACGTGTGCAGCGGGAACAGCGGCACCTTGATCGCAAACGCGATGGCGAAGGCGCCAAAGAACCACAGCTGCGCCGTGGACGAAATCTCCAGCGTGAGCAGCGTGTTGAAGTCGAAGCTGAACCCGCCGAGTTGGTCACGGGCGGTGACGGCGAGGCCGATGATCCCGGCAAGCAGCAGCGCCGATCCGAAGGCCGTGTACAGGAAGAACTTCACCGCGGCGTACACCCGGTTCGATGAGCCCCACAGCCCGATGAGGAAGTACATCGGCACAAGCACGATCTCGAAGAACACGAAGAACAGCAGCAGGTCGAGCGACACGAACACGCCGAGGAGGCCGGTCTCGAGGATGAGAAGCGACACGATGTACAACTTCACCCGCTCGGTGATGTTCATCGATGCCGCCAGCGAGATCGGGAACAGAATCGTGGTCAGCACGATCAGGAGCAGCGAGATCCCATCGATGCCAACGTTCCAGGCGATGTCCCACGGCCCGAACCACGAGATGTCCTGGGTGAACTGGAACCCACCGTCGGACGCATCGAACTCCCACAGGATGTACCCGGCGACGGCGATCGGGAGCGTCGAGAGAGCGATGGCCAGCGGGAACCACAGTGCCCGCGACCGTTGCGGCAGCGCCGCCACCACCACGGCGATGCCCGCCGGCAGCAACACGAGAAGGGCGATCACGGGAAAGTCCACGTCACACCCCTCCCCGTGACAGGAACCACACCAGCAGCCCGACCGACCCGGCCAGGATCCCGATGCCGTACGAACGGACGAAGCCGCTCTGGAGCGGGCGCATCGCGGTCCCGAAGGCACGCACGACTCTTCCGGTGCCGTTCACAATCCCGTCGACGACCTTGGCGTCGAAAGAAAACGCCATCACCTCCGAGGCCCGCTTGCCGGGAGCCACCAGCGTGGTGCCGTACACGTCGTCGACGTAATACCCGTTCTCAACACGGTCCCACCACAGACCCTCCTCCACAGGCATGGCAGTCCCGTAGCGCCTGCGACCGATCGCAATGCCCGCCAGAGCCACCAGAACCGAGACCCCAGCGAGGATCCACGGGGTGAGGCCGCCCGGTGGGTGCGAAAGTGCAACCTCGAACCGCTCGAAGGTGGGCTCGAGGAAGTGCTCGAAGCCCAGGCGCCACGGCGTGTTCATGAACCCGGCGATGGCCGACGCCGCCCCCAGGGCGACGAGCGGCAGGGTCATGAAAGCCGGAGATTCGTGAGGCTCGACGCCGTCGTCCCACCGCGGAGAACCGAAGAACGTGAGGTACATCAACCGGGTCATGTAGAAGGCGGTGAGGCCGGCCGTGACGATCCCGATCGCCCACAACACAGTCCATGCCCCGCCACGACCGAACACCACGGCAAGGATCTCGTCCTTCGACCAGAAACCTGACAACGGCGGGATCCCGGAGATGGCGAGCCAGGCGATCGCCATGGTGGCGAAGGTGATCGGCATCTTGGAGCGGAGCCCGCCCATCTTGCGCATGTCCTGCTCGTCGGCCATGGCGTGAATCACCGAGCCGGCGCCCAGGAAGAGCAGGGCCTTGAAGAAGGCGTGGGTGACGAGATGGAAGACACCAGCGACATAGGCGGCGGCACCGACCGCCATGAACATGTATCCGAGCTGAGAGATGGTCGAGTAGGCGAGAACACGCTTGATGTCCTTCTGCCCGACGGCGATGGTCGCCGCAAACAACGCCGTGAGGGCCCCGACCGTGGCGACAATCCCGGCAGAGGTCGGAGCCAACTCGAAGAGGGCCCCGGTACGAGCAACCATGTAGACACCAGCCGTCACCATCGTGGCGGCGTGGATGAGGGCTGAGACGGGCGTCGGGCCTTCCATGGCGTCGGGGAGCCACACGTAGAGCGGCAACTGCGCCGACTTCCCAGCGGCACCGACCAGGAGCAACAAGGTCACTGCTGTTGCCATGGCGCCCGAGAGCACCTCGGGGGCGTGCTCGAACACTTCGCCGTAGGCGAGTGACCCGAAGCTGGAGAAGATCAACATGAGGGCGACGAGGAAGCCCACGTCGCCGATGCGGTTGACGACGAAGGCCTTCTTGCCGGCAGCGGCCGCAGTCGGCTTGGTGAACCAGAACGAGATCAACAGGTAGGAGGACAAGCCGACCAGCTCCCACCCAACGAAGAGCACGCCGAAGTTGTCGCCGAGGACCAGCAGGAGCATCGACACGATGAACAGATTGAGATAGGTGAAGAACCTGCCAAACCGGGGGTCTCCGTGCATGTATCCGATCGAATACACGTGGATGAGCGCCCCGACACCGGTGACGACGAGAGTCATCGCAGCCGACAGCGGATCCCACAGGAATGCCACATCGAGGCCAAGCGACGGCATCCACTCGAACAGCACAACCGTGTGGGCCTCACCCTCCCCGGCAATGAAGTCGAAGGCTGCGATCAGCGCGACGAGGAACGAACCGATCACGGTTGCCGAGCCGATGTAGCCGGCGCGGGGCTCACCGATGCGCCTACCGAAGAACAGCAGCGTCAGGAACCCGAGAAGCGGGAAGAGCACGACGAGCCAGATGACGTCGGTCATCCCGCCAGCTCCGCGAGCTCATCGACACTGGCCGTTGCCCGTCGCCTGAACACAGCAACGATGATCGCCAGGCCCACAGTGACCTCGGCAGCGGCGACGACCATCACGAACAGCACGGCCACCTGACCCTCGATTCCCCCCAGGGCCCTCGAAGCCGCCACAAACGTGAGGTTGACGGCGTTGAGCATCAGCTCGATGGACATGAACATCACCAGCGCATTGCGCCGCGTGAGGATGCCCAGCGCACCGATCCCGAAGAGGACCGCGGCGAGCGCCATGAACCAGGCCGGCCCGACACTCATGTGACCACCTCATCGGTGTCCGACGCCACGATGCGGGGCTTCATGAGGAACTGGGCGAGGGCGACGGTGGCAACGGCAGCGATAGTCAGCAGGACTGCCGTCGCTTCGAACGGCAGGATCCAATTCGCAAAGAACTCGTCCGATATGGCCTCGATGGTGCCAGTCCGCTGCGGGATCTCGCGGCGCCCCGTGACCCACGCCGACCTGCCGGCCAGCAGCACCAGAACCAGCAGCCCGACACCGAGCACACCCGCGATGGGACGCTGCAGAGGTATCTGCTCGGTGGTGTCCTCCGCCTTGTCGACGCCTATGAGCATGATCACGAAGAGGAACAGGGTCATGACGGCACCGGCGTAGATCAGGAGCTGGATGGCTGCGACGAAGTGGGCCAGGTTGAGCACGTAGAACACGGCCATCGAGAACATGGTCAGCAGCAGACCCATCGCTGAGTAGACCGGGTTTCGAGCGGTCACCATCGTCAGGCCGCCGGCGACCGCGGCGATGGCGAAGATCACAAAGACGATCCACTCACCCACGCCTACTCCTCTTCCTCGTGAGACTCGGGGGCCAGGTCGCTTGCTTCGTCTCCGGAGCCTTCCGCGGCCTCGGCGGATTGACCCATCTCCGGTGGGCGCAAGCCTGCGCCAGCCGATGG
>JABDMN010000227.1 GCA_013001485.1 Acidimicrobiia bacterium | reverse complement strand
TTTCTCTGGTCCGGGATCTGCTCGGTGACGAGGACCCGACGGACTGGTCTCCGCTCCACCGCGGCCTGTTGGCTACCGAGACGTTTGCGGGCGAGGTCGCCGACTTCCTGATGAGAGCTGCCGAGCTCCAGGTGTCGCCAGATGACCTCACCGAAATGGCACGGCCCGGCTGGAAAGGGCTCGACCGCTTTGCGGCTCGCTACCGACAGGCACTCGAGGACCATGGGCGCATCGACTACGGAACGCTGGTGCTGCGAGCTGGCGAAGTGGTCGACTCGGGAGCCGTCGACCAGTACCGGTATGTCCTGGTCGACGAATACCAGGACACGACGCTTGCACAAGCCTCGCTTCTTCGTGGGCTTGCCGGCGATGAGGAGAACGTGACCGCTGCGGGCGACCCGTACCAGTCTGTCTTCTCATTCCGCGGGGCCCACCTCGCCAACGTCCACGAGTTCGGGGACCTCTTCGAAACGCCTCCGAGCCGTGTTGTCCTCACGACATCGTTCCGCGTCCCCGAAGCGATCCTCGATGCAGCCGTCGCCCTGACTGTCGGCCAGCAGCTGCCAGGCACCGCCGGCCCGGTCGCACCGGCCCCCGGACCCGGGTTGGTGCAGGTCGAGTCGTTCGATCAGGAGACCGCCGAAGCGGAGTGGATCGCCGACGAAGTCCTCCGGCTACGGCTTACCGAGGACATCCCGCTCAGCGAGATGGGGGTGTTCGTGCGTTCAAAGCGGCGTTTCCTCGACGAGTTGAGTCGAGCACTGGAACGGCGCCACATCGAACACGACCAGCCCGACTCTCGGCTTGCCGACCATCCGGCGGTCCGGGCAGTCTTCGATCTGGTCACGGCTACGACCGGGACGCCGCCGGATCGTCACCGTGCGATACGGCGAGTGCTTCTCGGCCCCCTCTTCGGCCGAACGGTCGGCGCTCTGCGCGCTCTCGAGAGCCGGCTGGTCTCGTCGGCCACCGGGTGGGTTGGCGTTCTCGCCGACGAACCCAATTGCGAACCGCTTGCCGCCCTCATCGAGGACCCGGCGTGGGCCGACAAGTTGCCCGCAGCCAAGGGCTTCTGGCACCTGTGGACCGCGCTCCCCCAGTTCGCCGACCTCGTCGGTGACCCGGTGCGCAGGGACGAGCGGGGCGCCTGGGCATCGCTGGCCCAGGTCATCGGTCGGTTCGGCGAACGCAACCCCAAGGAGTCGCTGGCTTCCTACGTGAAGCTGGCCGACACCGAAGAGTTCGAGGCACAGCCGCTGCTCGAGTACCGCGACCGCGGCGACCGGCTGACCGTCACGACGCTGCACCAGGCGAAAGGTCTTGACCTGTCGGTGGTGTTCATCGCCGACGCGGTGTCTGGGGTTCTCCCCGACCTTCGGCTTCGCGACTCGCTGCTCGAGACCCGCCACCTGTCTCCCTGGCAAGGCACGACGACCGCAGCTCAGCGGCGCTTCCGGATGCAGGAGGAGACCAGGCTGGTGTACACCGCTATGACCCGCGCCTCCAGGAAGGTGGTCTTCACGGCGACAACGACCACGGCCGCGCTCGGCCCGATCGGTCCCAGCCCGTTTCTCGACACCATCGAGAAGTACCAGAGCGCGGCCGAAGAGGACGAGGCCGCGCTTTGGTTTGAGCCCCTGTCTTCCGCGGACGCCGAGGCTCGCCTGCGACGGATCGCAGGGTCCATAGACGAGCCGGGGACCCGGCGCCGCGCTGCTGTTCGCGTTCTCGCCGAGGCTCCCGGTTCGATGCGATCGCCCAAGCAGTTCGCCGTCACCCGGCAACCTGGGCCCGACACCGGCATTGTCCCCGACGGCCACAAACTGTCTGCGAGCCAGGCGAGCAACTACGAGGCTTGCCCCCGTCGCTACGTGCTCGAGTACCACCTGCGAATCGGGGACGACACAACCGTCCACATGCGTTTCGGGACGCTCGTCCACGACGTTCTCGAAGCCGTCGAGAAGACTGCCGTGGACGAGGGCCGGGGACGTTCCACTCTGCAGGAGGCCCTTCTCGAGCTGGCCGACCAATTCGAGCCCGACCTGTTTGGCGGGCCTCCCTGGGCCGACGCGTGGCTACGCCGGGCCGAGAAGACCCTCAACCAGATGTACGGCAGATGGCCACCAGGCGGCTGGGAGGGCATCGACTTCGAGACCGCCTTTGCCATCGACCGCGTCGACGCCACCTGGCGGGGACGCATCGATCGCATCGAACGACGTGGCGATGATCTCCGGGTCGTGGACTACAAGACGTCGACCAACGTGCCCACCCGTGACGAGGCAGGCCAATCGCTGCAGCTCGGTCTGTATGTGATGGCGGTCGACGAGCTCGACATCGATGGGACGGTGGCCGCTGCCGAGTTGTGGTTCCCCACCGCCAAGCCGAACCAGAACTCGATTCAGACCCGCAGCCTCGATCTCGGCAATCTCGATGGCATCGAGGATCGGCTCGAAGCCGTTGCCGTCGGGATCCGGAACGAGGACTGGCCGGCCATTCCCAACGATCGCTGCGACCGGTGCCGGATGATCAGTCTCTGCCCGGCATGGCCAGATGGGCGGGAGGCGTTCACATGATCCCCACCAACCAGCAGCAGGCCGTCATCACGGCCCCGCTCCAGCCGCTGCGGGTGGCAGCGGCGGCCGGAACCGGCAAGACGTCGACCATGGCGCTGCGCCTCGAGCACCTCATAACCACCCACGGCCTGGACCCGGAGACCTGCCTGGGGATCACGTTCACGAACAAGGCTGCCGAGCAACTCCAGCGCACACTTCGCGACACGCTCCCCGACCACGCCGAGGAGGGACGAGTGGTCGAGGTCGCCACCTATCACGGCTTCGCTTACGGGCTGCTGCGTGAGTTCGGGGCGCTGGTCGGCGTGGAGCGAGACGTCCGCATCGTCACGCCCGGCTTTGCCCGTCAGCTCCTTCGAGAGGCGATCGCGGCGGGCACCGGCTACCAGCACCTCAACCTCACGTACATCCCCGGTGTGCTCGCCAGCGCCGCCACCCTGGACGCAGAAGCAGCCGAGCACCTCGTCGACCTCCATGCCCCGGGGCTCCTCGAGCCCGCCGACGTCGCCGGCCCTCGCCGGGAGCTGGTTGGCATCATCGAGCGGTATCGCGCCGAGAAGGAACGCCTCCACGTCGTCGACTATTCGGACCTGTTACGCAAAGCCGTCGAGATGGTGACCACGTACTCCGAGATCGCCGACAGGGTGAGATCGCGTTACGAGGCAGTTCTGCTCGACGAGTATCAGGACACGAGCCCTGCACAACGGACCCTCCTGCAGACGGTCTTCGGCGATGGCTTCCCGGTGACCGCGGTCGGCGATTCGGACCAGACGATCTATGAGTGGCGCGGCGCATCACCAGAGAACTTCGACGGCTTCCCCGGCCACTTCCAGCGGCCGGACGGCACGCCTGCCGAAACGCTCGAGCTCGGCGTCAACTGGCGGTCGGATGCGGCCATCGTGGATGTGGCCAACCGGGTGAGGGATGAGATGAGCGCGACGAGCCCCGTCACGGTGCTCGAACCTCGTCCCGATGCCGGAGCAGGAACGGTCGAGACCGGGGTCTTCGCAACATCGACGCGGGAAGCCAATTGGATCGCCGGTCGTATCAGGCAGCTGCACGACGAGGACGGAACAGCCCTCAGCGACGTCGCTGTGCTGGTCCGCAAGAACGCCTCAATTCCGCTGCTCCTCGACGCGTTCGAGGCTCACGACATTCCTGTCGAGGTCGTGTCTGTCGGTGGCCTGTTGTCGATTCCCGAGGTGGGCGACCTCCACGCCTGGCTCCGGATCCTCAGCCGGCCCGACGATGCTCCGGCACTTGTTCGCGTATTGCACCGGTCGCGATTCCGCCTTGGACTCGGTGACGTCGCAACGGTCGCTCGCTGGGTGGCCGAGGACCGATCTCGTCTGTTGATCGACGCCGCCGAAGACCCGGGGCTCATCGCTGGGCTGCGCACCGAGGCAGCCGCCGCTCTCACTGAGTTCTCCATGATCTATGGCGAACTGCTC
Organism: Acidimicrobiia bacterium; assembly: GCA_013001485.1. Taxonomy (GTDB): domain Bacteria; phylum Actinomycetota; class Acidimicrobiia; order Spongiisociales; family UBA5794; genus JABDIW01. The sequence goes on along the minus strand of JABDMN010000227.1, from coordinate 2,142 downwards.
CAGGTTGCCCAGGGAGTCACCCTTGTCGAGCTGTGCCGTCGCATCCTGCACCGGCTCGGCTACTGGACCGAGGTCGAGTCGCTTGGTGTAACCGCCCGGTTGACCTCTCGACTCAATCTCTATCGGTTCCTCGATGTTGCTCAAGAGTGGAGCCCCCTCGAAGGCAGACCGTCGCTCGAGGCGTTCCTCGACTATCTCGAACAGATCCGGCAAGACCGCGGCAGCGACGAGCTAGACACGGCGCGGCTCAGCTCGGACGAGGCGGTGACCATTTCCACCGTCCATCGCGCCAAAGGCCTCGAGTGGCCCGTAGTGGTCCTCCCTCATCTGGTCCGCAAGACGTTTCCATCGCAGGTGGTCAACGGGTTCCCGAACCCGGAGAAGCGTGCCGACCGGGTGCCGTTCGCGTTGCGGCTCGATGCAGCCAGGTTCGGGTCCGAGGACCCCACCGACTTCTTGCGGCGCGCCCACGACGACCAGGAATGGCGGACTGCCTACGTCGCGGTCACCCGGGCGCAGCATCGCCTGATCGCCACCGCTGCGGCGTGGCACCCGAACCGCAAGACAGCCAACGCCCCATCGACGTTGTTCGACATTTGCGACTCCGGTGGTACCCGTCTGGTCTCTGAGGAGGCCCCTCCCGAGCCGCCGGCGTTCGTCGGCGACGATGAGGCCGATCCGGCGCCTGACCCGCTCTTCCCCGATGGCTGGAAAGCGGCCACCCTGGCCGCCGTTGCCAACCCTGAAGACATCGAAGTCGACGACCCGCAATACCATGCCGACGTGGAGCAGATGCGCCTCCAGATCCAACGGGTCGACGAAGTCGCCGAACGCGACCAGACGCCCGAACAGTTCACGACATCGGTGACGGGGCTGGTCACGTACGCATCGTGTCCACAACGCTTCTACTGGTCGGAGGTCGACCGGCTCCCCCGACGACCCGCCGAGTGGCTCCGGAGGGGCACCGAGGTCCACAGACAGATCGAGCTCTACAACCGGGGCGTCGTCCCCTTCGAGGACGCCGGCGAGGACACTTACGACCTGACGGCGGCCGACGACAGCGAAGGGGGACCCGGCGCCTTCGAGGTGTTCTCATCGTCACGATTCGCCGCAACACGACCCGCTCTCATCGAGACGCCGTTCGCCCTGATGCTCGGAGACGCTGTGATCCGCGGTCGCGTCGACGCCGTCTACGGAGGCGACGACTTCGAAGTGGTCGACTACAAGTCGGGGAAGCCGTCCAAGGACCCAGCGCGGAGAGTCCAGCTGCAGGCCTATGCGGTGGCAGCGGAGGAGCGAGCACTCGGCCTGGACCCGCCCAATGAGTTCCCCGTCACCTTTGCCTATTTCGGGGGCGGCTCACTCCACGAGGAGACCGAGTCGGCGACCAGCGAGTGGCGCGCTGAGGCCAGGCTGCACCTGACAGGCTTGATCGACCGAGCCATCGGTGGTGAGTTCGCTCCGACTCCTTCGGCCGCGTGTCACCACTGCGACTTCCTGACGTTCTGCGAAACCGGCCGGGAGTTCACCAGCGAACGGTGACCCCCGGCCGTTTCAGCCGATTCGCCTAGAACTGCTCCTCTTCGGTCGAGCCGGTGAGGGCCAACGTCGAAGCCTTGCCCGCAGTGATCGTCAGCCCAACCTGATCGAAGTAGCCGGCGCCGACCTCGCGCTGGTGGCGGGTAGCCGTGTAGCCCTGGTTCTCGGCTCCGAACTCGGCCTCCTGCAGCTCGACGTATGCCGACATGCCGCGCTTGGCGTAGCCCTGCGCCAACTCGAACATCGAGTAGTTGAGCGCATGGAACCCGGCGAGGGTGATGAACTGGAACCGGTACCCCATTGCCGCCAGCTCCTTCTGGAACGAGGCGATCGTGGTGTCGTCGAGGTGCTTCTTCCAGTTGAACGACGGCGAGCAGTTGTACGCCAGCATCTGGTCCGGGAAGTCCTTGTGGATGGCCTCGGCAAATTTCTTCGCCTGCTCGAGATCCGGCACTCCGGTCTCGCACCAGATGAGATCGGCATACGGCGCGTACGCCAGGCCGCGGGCGATCGAGGCCTCCGGGCCGCTGCGCACCCGGTAGAAGCCCTCACCGGTGCGCTCGCCGGTGCAGAACGGCTTGTCCCGGTCGTCGACGTCGCTGG
>JABDMN010000200.1 GCA_013001485.1 Acidimicrobiia bacterium | reverse complement strand
CGGTGTCGACACCAACCCGGTGTGGCGGATGCTGTACGCCGAGGCGATCGTCTTGTCCCAGGCGTTCTGGTTGTAGTCGAGGAACACTCCTGAGCGTTCCTCCTTCCACCAGGCAGTCGTCGCCAACTCATGCCGCCTCTCTACTTCCCGGGACAGAGCGAGGCCCGCACGACGCACCTCGTAGAAGTCCCACTCGGGCACGAGCCGCACGTAGATGTGGATGCCGCGGTTGCCAGACGTCTTCGGCCAGCCCACCAGACCGGCGTCGTCGAGGACCGCTTTGACGGTGTGAGCCACTTCTCGGGCGGCCTCGAAATCGAACTCGTCCGTCGGGTCGAGGTCGATGCGAAGCTCATCGGGGTGTTGCAGGTCTCTGGCTCTAGCGTTCCACGGGTTGAGGTCGAGGCAGTTCTGCTGTGCCATCCAGATGACGTCCGACTCGTCCACCGGGACAAACATCTGCCCTGGCCGAGCAGACGGGAACGTCACGTCGACGAGGCGGGGGGCTCCTTTGGGGCGTTTGACGAACAGGGGGTCGTGACCGACACCCCGGTTCCACCGTTTCAGCAGAACCGGGCGGTCTCTGACCCCACGCAGGGCACCGTCGACGCACATCAGGAAGTGCTCGACGACGTCGAGCTTGGTCCACCCCTGTTCGGGGAACATCACCTTGTCGGGACTGGAGATCCGGAAGGGCTCGCCGCCGACGTCGACCGTCGTCTCGCTCATGAGGCGAAGCTATCAGGCTGTGAGCTGACGCTCCGACAACCGGGCGTAGAGACCGTTGGCAGCGATCAGCTCGTCGTGGGTGCCTTCCTCGACGACCTCACCCTCGGCGAGCACGATCAACCGGTCGGCGGCTCGGACGGTGCTGAGGCGATGAGCGATCACGACGGTGGTGCGACCCTCCATCAGTCGCTCCAGGGCGGCCTGCACCAGGGCCTCCGACTCGGCATCGAGCGAACTGGTCGCCTCGTCGAGGATGAGGATGCTCGGATCGGCGAGCAGGGCACGGGCGATGGCGACTCGCTGTCGCTGGCCACCCGACAGCCGGATGCCCCGCTCCCCCACGACCGTGGCGTACCCGTCGGGGAACCCGGAGATGAAATCGTGGGCGTTGGCGGCTTCGCATGCAGCTATCAGCTCTTCGTCGGAGGCGTCGGGCTCACCGATCCTCAGGTTCTCGGCGATCGTCCCTGAGAACAGCTGGACCTCCTGGGGCACTGCCGCCATGGCAGAACGCAGGGACTCGATCGACTGTTCACGAACGTCTACGTCGTCGATCAGGATCCGGCCGACCGGGGGGTCATAGAACCGAGGGATGAGCTGTACCAGCGTCGATTTCCCGGCCCCGCTCGGCCCGACCAGGGCCACGATCTCCCCAGGAGCGACCTCGAAGTCGATGTCGCGCAACACGGTCACTTCGCGGCCCGGGTACGCGAAATCGACTCCTTCGAACCGGATCGATCCCTCGATGTCTGCGAGCACCACCGGCTCGTCTGACTCGGCGAGCTCGGGAGCCTCGTCGAGCAGCTCGAAGATCCGCCGGGAGGCACCAAGAGCCTCCTGGAGCTGGGAGTAGAGCCCGGTGAAGGCCCCGATCGCTCCGGCAACGATCAAGGTGTACAGGAGGAACGTCACCAGGTCCCCAGCGGTCAACGAGCCATCGAGCACCTGACGGCCCCCAACCCAGAGCACGAGGGCCAGCGTCCCAAACGACACAAAGGTGATGAACGGGATGAACACGGCCCGCCACCGGGCTCGCCGGATGGCGATGGCGTATGACGAGCGAATGTCACGGTCGTATTGGCCGGCGGCGGACTTCTCGGCGGTGAACCACTTCACCACGCGGATCGAGGCGATCGATTCGTCCGCATATGCGTTCGCTTTGGCAACCTCGTCCTGGAACTCGGTTGAGATCCGTCGCAGCTTCCGACCGAAGAAGGCGCCGCCAACGATCACCACGGGCAGGAACACGACCACGGCCAGCGACAGCAGCGGGCTGATCAGCACCAGGAGAGCGATGCCACCGATCATCGAGATCCCCTGGAATAGGGCCTGGGCCACCGAGGTCGACACCGTTGCCTGCACGACAGCTACGTCCGAGGTCAAACGGGAGGTGATCTCGCCCGTCTTGCGTCCATCGAAGAAGGGCACAGGAAGCCGAACAATGCGGTCGAAAACAGCCCGGCGAAGGTCGGCGACCACTCCCTCACCGACGAGGGCGAGTGAGTAGATCCGTAGATAGTTGAACAGCGCCTGCACGAAAAAGACGCCGAGCAAGACCAACGCAATCGTGTCGAGCGACGCGGTGTCGGTGTCGTCGAGTGCGGTGTCCACAAGGGTCCCCATGATCCGGGGGAAGACGAGCCCGAGGGCGGCCGAAACGGCGACTCCCAGCGCGGCGAGCAGCAGCCAGCCCCGATACCGCCGGAGAAAGCCGAACAGACGGCGCAACTGGCTCATCTGGTCGGAGTCGAACCGAAGCCGTTCGGTGGTGTCTTCGTCGGTCAAAGCTCGACGTCGTCTCATCGGGCGCATCGGGCGATGCTACGTGCCGCCCGAGGGCTCGTGGTTCGATAGCGTGCGGACCATGTCAGATCTCGTCGCGCTCGATGTCACCGACCCGCTCGGATCGACCCTCGCCGAGTTCATCATCGGCGACCCCGATCTCATCTACCTGGACGGCAACTCGCTGGGCCGACTCCATCGCAACGTCGTTGCCGCTGTCGAGCATGCAACCCGTCAGGAGTGGGGCAATGGCCTGGTGCGAAGCTGGGAACACTGGATCGACCTCCCCCGCCAGGCTGGAGACGTGATCGGTTCACTCATCGGTGCCTCACCCGGTGAGGTGCTGGTCGCCGACCAGACGTCGGTGAACCTGTTCAAACTGGCCGAAGCGGCCATGGCACGCCAACACCCGCGCCGCGTGATCGTCACCGACTCCGCCAACTTCCCTTCTGACCGATATGTCCTCGAGGAAGTGGCTCGACGGCATGCGGGCGAGCTCCGCGTCGTTGCCGACCAGGACGAACTGGCCCGGGTTGTCGATGAATCGAC
>JABDMN010000168.1 GCA_013001485.1 Acidimicrobiia bacterium | reverse complement strand
CCTGAAGACGACATCTACTGGGGGCCCGAAAACGAATGGCTCGGCGACCAGCGCTACAGCGGTGACAGGGAGCTCGCCAATCCTCTTGCTGCCGTCCAGATGGGCCTCATCTACGTGAACCCCGAGGGCCCGAACGGCATCCCTGATGCCCTGGGTTCTGCTCGCGACGTCCGCGAGACGTTCGCCCGCATGGCCATGAACGACGAGGAAACGGTCGCCCTCACGGTGGGTGGCCACACGTTCGGCAAGATGCACGGAAACGCCACACCCGACGTGGTCGGACCCGAGCCAGAGGGTGCCGGACTTGGTGAGCAGGGCTTCGGATGGGCCACGAAGAAGGGCAAGGGCCTCGCAGAGGACACCATGACCTCGGGGCTGGAAGGCGCCTGGACACCAACCCCCACGAAGTGGGACAACATGTACCTGGAGACTCTCTTCGGTCACGAGTGGGAGGTCGTCGAGTCACCCGCTGGCGCCAAGCAGTGGCAGCCGCGTGAGGTGAAGGACGGCTTCATGGTCCCCGACGCCCACGTCGAGGGGCAGATGAACCCGCCGACGATGTCGACTGCAGACATGGCGATGATCACCGACCCGGCCTATCTGGAGATCTCGAAGCGGTTCCACGAGAACCCCGACCAGCTCGCCGACGCCTTTGCCCGTGCATGGTTCAAGCTGCTGCACCGCGACATGGGCCCGGCCGTTCGCTACGTGGGCCCACAGGTCCCGGACGAGAAGCTGGTCTGGCAGGACAACGTCCCGACGCTCGAAGGTGACGTGATCGGTGCCGCCGAGATCGCCGAGCTGAAGTCGACGATCCTGGACTCTGGCCTCACGACCGAGCAACTGGTCAAGACGGCCTGGGCTTCGGCGTCGACGTACCGGCGCACCGACTTCCGCGGAGGCGCCAACGGCGCCCGGATCCGCCTCGAGCCACAGCGTGGCTGGGACGTGAACGTCCGGTCTGGCGTTGGCGCGGTCGTCTCCAAGCTCGAAGAGATCCAGAGCGATTTCAACGCCAAGGGCGGAGCCCAGGTGTCGCTGGCGGATCTGATCGTCCTTGGCGGATCGGCTGCGGTCGAGGCGGCAGCGAAGGCTGCCGGCCACAACGTGAACGTTCCCTTCACGCCGGGCCGCTCCGACGCCGACCAGGACAACACCGACGTCGAGTCGTTTGGTCATCTCGAGCCGCAGGCGGACGGGTTCCGCAACTACGTCGCCAAGCAGGGCAGCGTCCCAGCGGAGGACCTGCTCATCGACAAGGCGTTCATGTTGAACCTGTCGGCACCGCAGATGAGTGCGCTCGTTGGCGGTCTCCGGGTGCTCGGCGCCAACGTCGACGACCACGGTCACGGCGTGTTCACCGACCGTCCTGGCCAACTCACCAACGACTTCTTCGTCAACCTGCTCGACATGGACGTGACGTGGACGGCGGTCGGCGAGGCCCAGGACACCTTCGAAGGCCGAGACCGGGTTTCTGGCGAGCCGAAGTGGACGGGAACCCGTGCGGACCTAGTGTTCGGTTCGAACAGCCAGCTCCGGGCGATCGCCGAGGAGTACAGCGCTGCCGGAGGCGGCGATCTCTTCCTCGACGCCTTCGTCTCCGGATGGGTCAATGTCATGGAGAACGACCGATTCGACCTCGGCTGAGGGCTACCGGCTACCGGCTACCGGTACCCGCTGGAGCACGCGCCCGTCGACCGGGGGTTCACGTAGTCGGCTTCACCTGCAAGGGTGAGCCGAAGACCCGGCGAAAGGAACAACCCATGGCAGTGCCATCAGAGCCACTCCCACCGCATCTCGTTGAGCCATCGAGGATCGGCACCGAGATCAGCATCACCGGGAAGTGGGTGCCTGCGAGAGAGGGCGGACTCTTCCGGAAGTCGCCCGACTCGAAGGAAATGCTGAGCGAGTGGGAAGACATCCACGGCGGTGCCAAAGCCGACCCAGGTGTCCTCTCCACCGAGATCAACCACGCCGTCGGCGAGGACGCCGTGCTCGTGCACCACATCTTCCGTGACGCCGACGCCCTCGAGCACTACTTCTCGACCACCGCCACAAAGCACATGGGCGCACTCATGCAGGTCGCCAAGCCTGAGCTCCACCTCATCAGGGGCACCGCGATCCCTGAGAGCGTCCGGGAAGCTGTTCTCGCCAAGAACGTGCCTGCCGCCTTTGGAGAGCACCTCTTTGGCTACGTGAAGCGGGACTATGAACAGCCCGACCCTTCGACAGCCATCCAGGTGACAGCCAAGTGGACGTGTCTTCCCGACACCGAGAGCCACCTGGAAGAGCTCAAGTACTGGTGGCAGCGAGTGGGCACCGATGCCTACACAATGGAAGAGGGTCTGCTTCGGTTCGAGGCGTACGACGTGGTCGGCGAGGACGCACTGATCATCCATGAGACGTTCGACAGCAGCGACGAGCTGAAGTTCCACCTGACGAAGGGCACGGCCGAGAAGTACAAGAAGGACATCGACGCCATCGCCGCTCCCGAGGCCTACTTCTTCCGTGGACCGGTGTCGTGGACGATCCGGACGTACTCCAAGTTCATGCACCTCCCGGCCACGTACTCGAGTCGGGGAAGCCATTACACGGCGCCAGGCGGGACCATGAGCGAGGGGACGACTAGCTAGCGCCAGGGAATCGAGGGTCTCCAAGCCCCGATTCTTCGCGTTTCCTCACACGAGGCTCAGTCGTCTTTGAGATACCGGCGCCTAGGTTCTCCCCCATGAAGCGAGCCAACACACGGGTCATAGTCGCCGTGATCGTCGCTCTTGCATTGGTCGCTGCGGCCTGTTCGGACAGCGCCGAAGAAGCCGCGACCACCACGACATCAACAGCGACCACCACGACAACGGCTACCGGCGGCGACGCCTCCAGCGGTTCCACCGATCCGGGCAGCGAAACACAGAGCCTCGCATCGGACTACCTGGGGTCCTACGAGCTCATGAACGAGGCCTACGGCACCATGGTGACGGTCACCGTCGACGGTTCGACTCGCACGATCGAGACCAACGCACTCCCCGACCACAACACCGGCGAGTTCCCCAACGCGGGGAACCCGAACACCATCACGGCACAGGACCTCACCTGGGAGCTTCCCGCCGAGCCTGCCTTCACTGGCTCAGCCACGAACGCTCGGACGCCTGGGGTTGCGGTCAACGGAGTGAAGTTCGAACCGGCGACTGCCGAGACCGTCGACTGCTCAACTGGCGAGAGCTATCGGGTCGAAGCGCTCCAGGATCTCTATGACCTCGGACTCGACTTCAACAACGCCCATGTGCAACCCACCGGGGAGTACCACTACCACGGTGTGTCCGAGCTCCTCGTCGAGGCATACGAGTCTGACGAGGATCTCGTTCACATCGGCTTCGCCTCCGACGGGTACCTCATGTACTACTCGAAGTCGGGTGCGTACGAATCGAGCTACGCGCTCAGCACCGAGGCGCGTGCGGGTACCGACTGCGAGCTCAGCCTCCCCGGCGGCGAGCCGTTCGACGTGGACGGCACTGCCCCAGACGGGGCCTACACCTCCGACTGGGTCTTCGACGAAGCCAACGGTGACCTCGATAGCTGCAACGGCACGACAATCGACGGGCAGTACGTGTATTTCCTGACAGATGCCTACCCGTTCATCTCTCGCTGCCTCAATGGTGAATTCACCGAGTCGAGACCCGGCCCCTAGATAGGGCTCCGCGAGTCCAACTGGCTCATCGAGACGATGAGTGTCGAGCTCGCCGGGAAGCGCGTCGGGAACAATCCCGGCGACAGCGCCGTTTGTTCGTCACATGACCACGACATCAACTCCTATCAAAACCGACCCCGACGGTGGCCCCAGCGGATTCTCCGTGCGGGAGCTGATTAGCCGCATCACGCGCCTCGAAATCATCGTCGCCGCCGTGATCGCTGTGGTTCTCCTGGCTCTGGTCGTCATCGAGCCGAAGATCCTCGAAGCCCCATTCGAGAACGAGCGGACTCTGCTGTTCACGTTCGGCGGAACGGTCCTCGCCGCACTCGCCCTCGTCGCCATGCTCTGGTTCCGGGTACCGCCGATCGCACGCATCATCGTCCTCGTCGTGCCGTTCCTGGTCGTCAACTGGTGGTTGATCTCGCCGTACTTCGTTGACGACGTCGTCGAGGACGCCTTCTCAACGTCGATCTCCGAGCAGCTCGGCACGACCGACGACACTCCGACAACGACGGCGCCGCCTGCCGATGCCGACTCAGAGACCGGCTCGGCAGTCGACGAGCCATCAACGACCGATGAGGAACCACCGCCTCCTCCCGAGCCCAGCGGACCCGTGCTCCTTGGGGCCGGACAGTTCGTCGGCCTCGCCGGCCACACAGGGACCGGCGACGCCGGCCTGTTCCAGAATCCTGACGGGTCGCTGCTTCTCCGATTCGAGAACTTCGACATTCAGAACGGCCCCGACCTCGAGGTATACCTGGTGCCGGGACCGGACCAGGCGTCGCTGCCAGAGGGCTCGATCCATCTCGGCCCGCTCAAGGGCAACATCGGCGACCAAACGTACGAGCTGCCATCTGGAACGGAACTCGCTCCGGGCTCGTACACAGCGCTCGTGTGGTGCGAGGCATTCAGCGTCGAGTTCGTCGGCGCCACGATCGACCTCTAACAAGCGAGTCGGGGCGGAGCGGAGGCTCATTCGAGCGAGGATTCGAGACGGAATCACCCGGGTTGAGCACGCTCCAACTTCGGCTCAGGGGTCGGCTCGGCATGAGGATCGTGAAGGATGAGCCCGCTCGCCAGGCTCGCGAAGGCGCGAGAGAGCTGTTGCTTCGAGCGGTTAGGTCGATCAACTGCCTCTCGACTCAAGGCCTGCCGACCAGCGAATTCAGGAGTGTTGTTCGCGAGGCGAGCTGATCGTGACGACGATTGCCAGCACCAGAACCCAGACGAAGCCTACGACGGCCAGCGACCCCAGTCCGAGTGCGATATTCAGCGTGAGACCAGCGGCAGATACCACGCCCATCCAGCCGACCCATCGCGGCGGGTCTCCGTGTTTGATTGCCACCGTGCTGATGCCGAGCGTGAACACGATCAGAGGTGGCCCGACCAAAGCGTTGAAGAATCCATGCTCAAGGAGCCAGAGTGCCTTAGCCACCTGCGGATCACCGGCCAGGGAGTCCACTGTCGCAGCCGCTTCCATGATCGCGCTTCCCGCCAGCACAGCAATGACTGTCCCGATACCTCCCGCCAGTGCCGCCCACGCTCCTGCAGACGAGACCTGACCGGCTAACCGCTGGTGCAAGCCTCCGACGAAGAAGAGTCCCGCGACGGAAGCC
>JABDMN010000160.1 GCA_013001485.1 Acidimicrobiia bacterium | reverse complement strand
CGTTAGCCGTCTGCGCAGGCAGTGCAACCAGGACTGCTGACAGCATTGCCAGCACAGCGATCAGTACAAGACGGCTCCTCAAAGCCTCAATAGACGTGGTCATCGAATCCCCTCCGTGAACGGCTCTCTCATTCCGTAGGCGAAATCTAACTACTCAGGGTGACGAGAAGTCGGACAACAGGTGGTTTTCAGGTGACCTTGAGAGACATTTCTTTCGCGGTCTGGGGGCGGGGCGTCAGAGGATCGGTGGCCACTCGGCCGAAACGGTTGGCGTGGCGGGGTCGTAGACCACCCAGATGGGCTCGCCGAGGTCGTAATGCGTGATCTCGTCACTGAACGTGGTGCGGGTCCCGGTGAGCATCACCCCGTCGGCGACGTACTCGTATTCCATCTTGAACGGACTCCGACCATTCACTTGATAGCTGGCCTGCCCGATGGAGGTGATCGTGGCTTCGGTGGCAGCGCCATACATCCACGCCCGGACACGGCTGTCGGCGGTTCGCCACGTTCGTGAGCCAATCACAAGACCGATAGCCACGAACCCCATTGGCATCAACGCGGCGAACCCGGCGCCGGCGAACAGGAATCCAAAGAAGATGAACGACGAGATCAGCGAGAAGAAGGCCGCAAAGAACATCAGCGGGCCCTTCCATCGGTAGAGCCGGCCGATCTCGAACTGGCGGGGGGCCGGAGGAGGGCTGGAGTGACGAGGGCCGGATGCCTGTGTTGGCACCACCACCTCTTCAGGGATTCCGACCTCGTCGATCGAGATCGGATCCAGGCCCTGCATGCGGAGACGGCTGAGCGCACTCTGGGGCGACGAAGCCTCGATGGTGGCGTTGATCTGTACACCGGCGGCATCCGCCGCGGTGTACATGTATTGGGGCATGGCCTCGGTCTAGCCGGTGTAGGGCTGGATCACCGGGATCAGGCGCTCGATCTCAGCTCGCAATGCGGCCCACTGGTCGCTGAACGCCGCGATGTTGCGATCGCGAGCGCTGTCGTTGAGATCCTTCGCCGCAACGGCGACGGCTTCGGCGCCAATGGCACCGGCTTCACCCTTGAGCTTGTGGGCAGCCTTTTGCACCGCATCGTCGTCGTCGTTGGCGACTGCTGAGTCGATCGTCTCGATCGCCTTCGGCAACTCCTCGAGAAAGATCCCCAGGATGGTGCCGAGGAATTCCCGGTCACCTCCGACCACGGCCAAGGCAGATTCCTCGTTGAACACGAGGGTTGTCACAGGTTCCATGACGTAAGTGTCGGCAGGTTTGCGGTAGGACCTGAGCGACTCAGTCGCCTTCGAGTCGACCGTCTCGCATGCGAATCACCCGGTTGGCGTAGTCGAGGGCGATGGGGTCGTGGCTGGCGATCAGACATGTCCCACCTTCGGACGCGAGGCGTCGGAATTCGCCAAGGACGAGGTGGGCGTTCTCCTCGTCCTGGGACGACGTTGGTTCGTCGACCAGCACCACAGCCGGTCTGTCGGCAAGGGCCCGGGTGATGGCGACCCGTTGCTGCTGACCGGCGGACAGCTCGTCGGGGAACGCGTGCTCGAGTTCCTCGAGACCAAACCGGGCAAACAATCCATCGAGGTCGGTGGCCTCGTGACGGACCCGAGCCGCCAATGTCACGTTCTCGATCGCTGACAGCTCCGAAAGCAGACCGACGCGTTGCGGGACGACCGAGAGATCCGTCCAACCGAGCCCGGACGGATCTCGGTCCGTGCCCTCCCACTCGATGTGCCCAGCATCGGGACGCTCCCAGCCCGCCAACAGGTTGAGCAGCGTCGTCTTGCCCGATCCTGACGGGCCCTGAAGCACGGTCACCACGCCTGGCTCGAGATGGAGGGTCACGTCATCGACGGCTCGGATGATCTCGGACCCTCGCTGATAGGTGCGGCTGACTCCGATGGCAGAAAGCTGGCTCATGGCTTGATCACGATCGTGTTCGTCTCTGGGTCGAATTCGAGCCGTACCCGCTGGTCGGGGTACCAGGCGAGGACTTCCGGGGGCAGCTGGATCCTCCCTGTCGAGTCGATGACCGCTCGTTCCTCGCCCTCGAAGGTCTCAGACTGCACGGCCCCGTCTCGCAGGAACAACACGTGGTCGGCCCTCTCCATCACCTCCGGGTCATGGGTGGCGACGACGACGGCTGCGGAGCGGTCCTGCGCAACCTGAGCCATCAGGTCGCACACCTGATGGGTGGTGGCCCTGTCGAGTTCGGCCGTGGGCTCGTCGGCGATGATGACGGCCGGGCTGCCGACCGACGCCCGTGCCATTGCCGCTCGTTGCTGTTCGCCTCCAGACATCTCGCCCGGCAGGTGGCCGAGCCGGTCCGTGAGTCCAAGCAGGTCGGTGACCGGGCCGATTGCCGATGGGTCGACCTGGCGGTGCCGGGCCACCAGAGACAGTTGCTCACCGATGGTCAGATCGGGGAGCAGGTTGTCGGTTGGTCGCTGATGGACGTATCCCACTGTGCGGCGCCGCAGTGCCCGGCGCTGGCGCGGCGACATGGTGGTCACCGACACGCCGGCCAGGCTGACGTCACCCGCGGTTGGTGTCTCGATCGCTGCCATCAGACGCAACAGGGTGCTCTTGCCACTTCCCGAAGGCCCGGCGATGGCAGTGACTGTTCCCGGACGTGCCGCCACATCGACTCCACGCAGGGCCTGGACGACACCTCGGTCGGCCCCGTACACCTTGATGAGGGCCGAAGCCGTGATGGCGAGCTCAACCGACACGGAGCACCTCCGCGATGTCGGCGCGGGCCGCCGAGCGACGGGCCGACCACCACACGACCGTTGCCCCGACGAAAGCGATCAGAGCGGCGAGGGCGAAAGCACCGGCGGCGATGACCGGAGTCAGCTGTGGCAAGAGTCTGGGGAGGGGGTCGAATTGGCCGGCGACCGTGAAGGTGAGCACTGCTGCAGTAGCCAGCCCGAGAAGAGATGCGAGGGCGATCAGGGCAGCGACCTCGATGGCGAGCGCGGCACTCGCCGAGCTCCTGCCGACGCCCATACGGCGCAACAGGGCGTGAGCTACCGCGATTCGTCGCCGTTCCTCGACGACGGCGAACGCATAGACGACGATCGCCAGCGGGATCGACACGAAGGCCAGCAGCCGGAGGTAGTCGAAGGCCCAGCGGGGAGCCGAGAAGGAGGCATCCTCGAGGGCGCCCGATCTGGTCTGGAGGAGGTTCGGTGACTGGCCGATGCTGCCGAGGAAGTCGGCAACGCCGCCCGGACTGTCCGTGCTCACCAGCCACGCTTGGAGCGCCAGGAGCAGGTCGTTGTCGTCGACAGGTTCATCGCCGGCCTCGAGCTCGAGGTCGCTCCACCCGCTGATCTCGGCGTTGGCTTGTGCCCAGGCGAGCACAGTGTCTCGGCGAACCAGCATCGTGGTTCTCCGCGCCGCCATCAGCGGGATGGCCTCGACCTCACCAACTACCTCATAGGCCAGGGTCAGGTCCTGGGTGCGACGTGATCCGCTGTCAGGGAACCGGCCGGTGCGGTTGGCGACGACAGTCGGGACCCTCTCACCAGTGCCATCGGCCAGCAACTCGAGCACCGCTGACAGGTCTCCGCCGAGCACCTCATCCCAAGGCACCGCAGCTGCGTAGCTGGCCGGGTCGATCACGATCATCATCACTGGCTCGCGACCCTGGGACGTAGCGGTGCCGGTCCTCACAAGGCTGTAGCCGTCGGGCAGTTCCACCGACACCCCGGTGCGGGGAAGGGAAACGGAGACCTCCGACCCCACCTGGACGAGCGACTTGGCATCGAGCGACAAGCTCAGCGAAGCCGTCAGCGAGGACGCCAGGGCTGCGGTGCCAATGGCGACGGCAATGGGCACCACGACTGCGACGCTTCCGGTGAGCGCTGCAGCTACGCGCCGCCACGCCAGGAAGGCCGGCGTGGGCAAACCAGCTCCGGCGGTACGCCACCTGAACGCGATCAGCGACAGCACCCTCAACCCCACGACCACCAGGGCTGCGGTCCCTATCACGGGGAAGAGCACCGCGGCCAGGTTGAGCTGGCCCGTCGGGTCCACGGGCTCGCCGACGACAAGCTGAACGGCCAGCGTCACGGCGATGCCATACAACGCCAGGTCCGAAACCCAGCGAGGCGCCAGGCTGCGGTTCTCGACGTTGAGGATCCGGACTGCCGCCATCGCGGTGACGACGCCGGTGACGGCGAGTCCGGCCGCCGCGACTCCGACGATGAGCGGATAGCTGAGGGCTTCGGGGTGGAGGTTGGATGCCGGTCCGAGCGCACTCACCAGGAACGGGATCGCCGCAGCCCCGACGACTGCGCCGATGAGGGCGGCCGGGGCCGCGCCCACGACCGCTTCGAGCCCCAGGGCCCATGGTGAGCGGCCCTCGATAGTCCACATTCGGATCTCTCTGCGGCGGCGGCGGGCGACGAACCAGGCGCCCAGGGCGACGACGACCATCCCGACCAGGCCGATCGTGATCTGGACCGAGCCAACGGATAGCTGGATCCGGTCCTTGGCCTCGGAAATGTCGTTGGTGATGCCGAACAGGTCGGTGTCGATGCGGACCCGTGGCATGCCCGCCGCAGACAGCTGGCCGCCAAGGGGGTCGGTCGGGTCCACAAACGCTGTCTGGAGGTCGAACAGCTCGTCGGCTGTGCGGAGGAGGTCGGCCCCTGTCTCACCGGTGAACGGCGTGGTCTGCCACCACGCCCTGCCGCTCAGCGGCGGGAAGTCCTCGACACCAAGCGAAATCGAGCTCTCCCTTCGCTCCTCGTCGGTGAGTCCGCCAACCAGCAGATAGAAGGTCTCCTCGTCAGCGAGAATCAGTTCGGGCTCAACCTTCTTGAAGACCAGGTCGAATCGCGGCCGGATCTCGGCAGGCAGCCGGCTCCAGAACGATCCGAGGTCGGCCGGGTCGAGGTCTCTGTAGATGCCGGCCAGGGGAACATCGAGAGTCCATTCGGGGTCGGTGATGAGGAAGCGGTCCCCCGCCCCGACACCGAGCACTGCGGCGAGGCGTTGGCCGATCCACACCCCTGGTTCGCCGGACGTCGCTACCGGTGTGAGCTGCTCGAGGCCACCTTCGTGATAGACGAGCCGGATCTGTGCACCTGAAGTCAGCGCACCGTTGCTCACCGAAGTCCGGATGGCGCCCACTGAGTAGGTGATAGGGCCGCGGTCGAGGCTGGAGACACTGGCCAGCGAATCGGCCACCAGGTCGCTGCCTTCACGGAACCCTTCGTCGAAGGCATCGACAAAGGCTCTGGCGGCGGGTGGTTGGCTCACCACCGCATCGACGGCGATGGCGTCGCCGACGCTTTCGAGGAAGACGGGTCCCGAGGCGACACCGGCGACAGATATGGCGAAGACAGCTACGAAGGCCAGCCAGCCGGTCCAGCCACCGGATGTTCTAGCGCCGAGCATGCGGGTTAGGCGATGCACGATCTCAACCTAGGTCAGTCGTGGTCATCGAAGGCGTCGGTGGATCCCCAGAATGAGGAGCCTTCGACTCCGGGTCAGTGGCGTCTCTTCTGCCACACGATCACTCCTCGATGTCGACGAGCCAAACGGATCCGACGTCAATCCACTGGGTGTAGCCGTTGACGACCTCGTCGGTAGGGACGGCGTGACCGCCGACGACGAGGATCGAGTCGCCGAATGGAATCCCACGAAGTCCCTGGGCGAGCGGTGGCGAGTTCCACACGGCCGTCTCGGGTCCG
>JABDMN010000155.1 GCA_013001485.1 Acidimicrobiia bacterium | reverse complement strand
GTGGGACGACCCGGTGAACCGGGAGCTCATCGATGGCCTGGAGGCTGCCGGGGTCCGCATCCGTGACGAGGTCAGCGTCGACTCGACGAGTCAACTCCTCGCCGGAGTCACAGTTGTGGTCACGGGCACAATCGAAGGCTTCAGCCGCGACGAGGCCAAGGCAGCCGTAGAGGACCGGGGCGGCAAGGTCACGGGTTCGGTGTCATCGAAGACGGCCCTTGTCGTGGCCGGTGACTCGCCGGGTTCGGCCAAAGTCACGAAGGCTCAGGACCTCGGTGTCCCCATCGTCGATGTGGCTGCGTTCCGGCGTCTTCTCGACGGAGGCCTCGACGCCGTCAACCCTTGATCTGGAACTGCCAGGCGAATCGGCCCGGGTCGGCGAGCCCACTCAACGTGTCCCACTCGATGACGACGGTGTGGCGGCCGGTAGTCCAGCGTTCCACCACCTGGGCGGTTCCGGGCCGGAAGACATAGATCCCGGTTGCCTCAGCGAACGTCAGCTGATCCTCGGGCACGCGAACGCCGTCGATAGTCATCACCAGGTCATAGTTGACCTTCATGTCCACCTCGATCGGCAGCAGCGGATCGAAGTGGACCTCCTCGGTCACGGGGTCGGGCGACGCGCTCTCAATCTGCGTCGGCACCACACGTGCGCTGCCGCCAGGCGCCAGCAGGACCGTGCCCACGACGACGACGGCGAGAGCGAGTCCAAGGCTGAGCTGAATGACGCGGTAGCGGTCCATTGGCGCAATGGTATGGCGCCGGGTGGCCGAAGCCGGAATCCGCCCCGACTAACTTCCAGGCGATGAGGCTGAATCCCGTTCTCGCCGAGTTGGGCGTCTACCCGATCGCCACCATTCAGCACCGGGCGCGCGAACGCCGCGATGCAGGGCTGCCGCTGATCGATTTCTCCATCGGTGACCCGCGTGAGCCGACTCCAGACTTCATCCCCGCTGCCCTGCGCGAGGCGGTTCCTGAGATCTCTCAGTACCCGACGGCGCGCGGTCTCGCCGAGTTGCGAGTTGCGGTCGCCGCCTATGTGAGCCGTCGTTTCGGGGTCGATGTCGATGCGGACACCCAGATCATCCCCACCTCGGGGTCCAAGGAAGCCATCTTCAACACGCCGTTCGCTTTCGTCGATCGCTCGGCCGGCGATGTGGTGATCTACCCGACCCCGGGTTATCCCGTGTACGAGCGAGGAGCTCTGTTCGCGGGAGCCGAGGTACATCCGGTGGTGTTGAAAGATGACTTCGTGCTGCGTGCGGGTGACATTCCTGACGACGTGTGGGAGCAGGCCCGTCTCGCATGGATCTGCAGCCCCCACAACCCGACAGGCTCCGTGACCCAGTTGGCGGACCTCGAGGGACTCGTCGCCAAGGCGCGAGCGACCGACACGTTGCTGCTGGCCGATGAGTGCTACGTCGATGTCTACGAAGAGGACGTGCTGGCCGAGCCGCCACCGTCGGTGCTCCAGGTTGCGGGCCCCGGAGCCTCGGGCGTCCTCAGCTACCTGTCGTGCTCGAAGCGCTCCGGCATGACCGGGTATCGCTCGGGAGCCATCGTCGGTGACGCCGACGCCATCTCCGCCCTTGCCCAGTTGCGGTCGACGACCGGCACCGCATCGGCGGAGTTCGTCCAATCTGCCGCGGTTGCGGCTTGGTCCGACGACGTTCACGCCGCCGAGCGGAGAGGGATCTTCGCCGAGAAGCGGGCAATCGTCCGGGCCGCGTTCGACGACCTCGGCTACGAGACCGTCGCCTCACACGCCGGTCTGTACCTGTGGGTGAAGGTCCCTGATGATCTCGCCGCAACTGATGCTCTTCTCGCCGAAGGCGTCGTGGTGTCGCCGGGCAGATTCTTCGGCCCAGGTGGCGAGGGCCACATTCGCCTTGCCCTGGTTCCTACCGTCGACGAGTGCGCCGAGGCCGTTGACGTGATCAAATCTTGTCTGTGGGAGGCTCCATGAGCGACGACCGCCAGATCATCGAGGCCGCATACGCGGACCTCGACCGCATCGACGAGGCTGCTGACGCCGTCATGCGCACCATCGAGGAGCTCGACAAGGGCCGAGTGCGAGTTGCCGAGAAGGTCGACGGCTCCTGGGTGGTCAACGAGTGGGTGAAGGAAGCGATCATGCTGTACTTCCGCCTCGCCGGTCTCGAGACCTGGTCTGCGGGACGCTTCGAGTACCACGACAAGATCCCCCCGAAGACGGGACTCGCTGAGGCGGGCATCCGCGTCGTCCCGCCCGGCACCGTCCGTTACGGCGCCTACTGCGAGCCAGGAGTCGTCGTGATGCCGGGCTACGTCAACATCGGCGCTCACGTCGGGGAGGGAACGATGGTCGACACATGGGCCACCGTCGGTTCGTGCGCACAGATTGGCCGCAACGTTCATCTCTCCGGTGGCGTCGGCATTGGCGGCGTGCTGGAGCCACCGTCTGCCCAGCCGGTGATCGTCGAGGACGGGGCCTTCATCGGCAGCCGCTGCATCCTCACCGAAGGTGTAATCGTCGAAGAGGGCGCGGTGCTCGGCGCCAACGTCGCGCTCTCGGCGTCGGTACCCATCATCGATGTCACCGGAGACGAGCCAGTGGAGTATCGGGGCCGCGTGCCTGCCTATTCGGTGGTCGTGCCCGGAGTGCGGCCCAAGGAGTTCCCGGCCGGGACCTACAACCTTGCGTGCGGACTCCTTATCGGCAAACGAAGTCAATCGACCGACACCCGCACGTCACTCAATGACGCTCTCCGCGTCTTCGAGGTCGAGACATGAGCAGCCTCGAAGAGACCCTCACAGACCTGATCAAGGTCAAGTCGCCAACCGGCCAGGAAGGCCGGATCTGCACCGCCATCGCCGAACGTCTCCTGCCCATCTGGGGAATGGACGGCGTCAACCGCATCGGTAACGCGCTGGTCGTCGGGCGCCGTACCACCAAACCGACGATCGCCTTGTTCGGCCACACGGACACGGTGCCTGAGCAAGACGGCAACTCTCGGCCGCGGCGAAAGGGCGACAAGCTGCACGGCCTTGGAGCGTCCGACATGAAGGCCGGCGTCGCGGTGATGCTCCATCTGCTCGAGGACGCAGCCATCGCCAACGGCCCCTACGACGTGGTCGGTGTGTTCTATGACAAGGAGGAGGGTCCCCACGACGAGAACGGCCTCGAGGAGGTCCTGCAGCGTGCCGACTGGCTCGCCGACTCCGAGTTCGGCATCGTGCTCGAACCGACCGACCTGGCTCTCGAGCTGGGATGCAACGGCGCCATGAACGCCACGGCGTCGTTCAAGGGACAAACCGGCCATTCGGCTCGCCCGTGGCTCGGCGTCAACGCCATCACCCGGGCGGGGGAGTGGCTTGCCGAAATGGACAAGCGGGAACCGATCGCCGTCGGCGTCGACGGCCTCGTCTTCCACGAGACGATGGTCGTGACCACGGCTCAGGGTGGCATCGCCCGCAACATCATCCCGGGGAGCTTCGAGGCGAACGTCAACTACCGATTCCCGCCCGTCTACGACCTCGCCCAAGCGGAGGAACGCCTCCGTGAAGCATGCGCGGCCGCCGACGCTGTCGAGATCACCGACCGTGCAGTCCCCGGTCCGGTGCCTGTCGGCAACGATCATCTCGCCCGCTTGGAATCGATCGCCGCTGCCGAGCGTCGCGCCAAGCAAGGTTGGACCGATGTAGCTCGCCTGTCGGTCCACGGGATCCCGGCGGTCAACTACGGACCCGGCCTGGTCGCACAAGCCCACCAAGCCGACGAGTTCGTCCCGGTGAGCAACCTCTACCGCAGCTACCAGGTGTTGAGAGAGTTTTTGATAGGTCCCTAGTTGCTTGTCCCTAGTCCCTAGTCCCTAGTCCCTAGTCCCTAGTCCCTAGCTAGAGCCTCGCGGCCGGTCGCGAGCCTGAGCCAAACGTGTTCTGTCCTTCCTCTTGCCAGGGACAAGGGACTCTGGACTAGGGACTTCCTCTTGCCAGGGACTAGGGACTCTGGACTAGGGACTTCCTCTTGCCAGGGACTAGGGACTACGGACTACTGGAGGCGGCTTCCGGGATCGGCTCCAGGCTGAAGAGGTCCAGGAACACATGAACTAGCGGTCCTATGCCGAAGGCGTACAGCACCGTTCCAATGCCGACCGTTCCTCCGAGAAGCCAGCCCAGTGCGAGGACCGCTACTTCGAGGCCGAAGCGAACGACGCCTACCGGATAGCCACGTCGGGCGATGCCCGTCATCAAGCCGTCGCGTGGCCCGGGGCCGAGTCCTGCGCCGATGTACAGCCCCGAGGCGAGTCCGTTGAGCAGCAGTCCCGAGATCAGCGCTATCCACTTCACCAGCTCCGTCTCAGGGGTGGGCATCACCCAGATTGTCAGGTCGATGACGATGCCGATGATCACGACGTTGAGCAGCGTCCCCACGCCCAGCCGCTCCTTGAGCGGGATCCAGCCCAGGAGCACCGCGAACCCCACGAAGATGCCCACGGTGCCGATCGGGATCCCGGTGTTGTTCGAGATGCCCTGGTGGAAGACCTCCCAGGGTCCGAGGCCCAGGTTCGACTCGACCATGAAGGCAAGACCGACGCCAAACAGCACCAAACCCCACATCAGGCGGGGCATCCGACGTCGAAGCTCATCTCGGGATGGGCGTGGCAGCATGAGGCGGGGAGGGTAGACCGCTCCCGACTGATCCCCTCTCGGGTGAGGTAGGTTCGAGTGATGGGCGCGAAGTGGGTGGAGGCCCTCGCCGAGGATCCGTTGCCGTGGCTGCTGGAACCTGCCGACCCGGCGGTGCGCGCGTCTGCATTGGAGCGCCTCGTCGGTCGGCCCCCAGGGCACCGCGACGTTCGCCAGGCTCGAACGAAGGCCATGAAGGTGGACCCGATCGCCGGCATCCTCGACGCCCAGGACGAAGCGGGCTGGTGGGTGAAACCCGGTCCTGGCTACGGGCCCAAGTACCGAGGCACGGTGTGGAACCTGATCATCCTCGACCAGCTGGGTGCCGACGGTCGTGACAAGGGAGTCCAACGGGCCTGCGATTACGTGCTCAGGTGGAGCGTGACCCCTGTCGGGGGCTTTGGCGCCTCAGGAACGCACATCGAACGCAATCCGCCGCCGTCGTCTGCCCTTCACTGCCTCAACGGGAACCTGGTCAGGGCGCTCATCCACTTCGGGCACCTCGACCATCCAACCGTGCGCGCTGCCACGGACTGGGCGGCGCGAACCATTCTCGGCGAGGATGTCGAACGTTGGTACATCTCGGGCACCTCCGGCCCGGGTTTCAGGTGTGGCGTCAACGAGGAGCTTCCCTGCGCGTGGGGCGCCATCAAGGAGATGCTGGCGCTCGCTGCCATCCCCGAGGACCAGCGGACGGAACGCGAGCAACGAGCGGTCGATGTCGGAACCGAGTTCCTGTTGTCGCGTGACCCAGCCGTGGCCGACTATCCGATGGGGTACGGCAACACCAAGCCCAACGGCTCGTGGTTCAAGCCGGGATTTCCGTCGGGCTACATCGCCGACGTGCTCCAGAACCTGGAGGCGCTCGGCGAGCTCGGAGTGGCCGCCGATCCTCGGCTCGACAACGCGTACGAGTGGCTCGTCGACCTTGCGGATGACAACGGTCGCTGGAAGAACCGACACGCCTACACGGGCAAGACCACGGTGCCGATCGAGAAGCAAGGCGCCCCCTCCAAGTGGGTGACTTTGCGCGCCTGCGTCGCTCTGAGGGCGCGCCACGGAGCCTGAGTCGGGGAGCCGCTGAGGCACTAGTTTCTTGCGCGAGGAGGGGATCAGATGGATGTTGTGCTGAAGGTCGATGGCCTGAAGAGGAGCTTTGGTGATCTGAAGGCTGTCGACGACGTCTCGTTCACCATCGGTGCCGGCGAGACGTACGGGCTGCTCGGCCCGAACGGAGCCGGCAAGACAACGTCGATCTCGATGATCGCTGGGCTGCTCGAACCGGACGCCGGCACGGTCCTGGTCAGCGGCGAGCCGATGTCGACCACTGCAACTGCAACCAAGGCGTCGCTGGGTCTGGTTCCGCAGGACCTCGCCATCTATCCCGACCTGACGGCTCGGGAGAACCTCACGTTCTTCGCCAAGCTCTACGGAATCTCCGAGGACATCAAGACCCGGGTCGAGGAGGTGCTCGAGATTATCGAGCTGAAGGATCGCGCCGACGACCTCGCCAAGGAGTATTCGGGAGGGATGAAGCGCCGGCTCAACATC
>JABDMN010000147.1 GCA_013001485.1 Acidimicrobiia bacterium | reverse complement strand
GCGACACTCCCCGGTCCCTCGGATCTCGCACCAGACTTTGGGCGGGCTCGAAGCTCCAAGTACACGCGGCGACCACACCCCAGCAGCCACCCGCCCATCATTTCATCACTCCCACGGTGGCCGCCAGAGGCCATCACGACTTTGGGTTAAACTCGCCCCTCCGACACCGAACAGATGTTCGATTTGCCCTAGTGGCCTGTGGTCGGTCGTGGTTGGCGTTCTGACTGCGTCGGCTAGGACGTTGGGGTTCGCGTTGTGTCGTCGATGGCTTGCGTGACGAGTTGGCCGAGCGAGCGGCCGGCGGATTCGAGTGAGGCGGTTGAGCGCTGCGTTCTGCTGAGCACGAACATGCCCTCGACGGTGGCGACGAAGACCTGACCGAGCTCTGCTGCCTGTTCAGTGCAGACGCCGGCCTCCACTAGGTGCTGTGTCACGGCGTTGATCCAGGAGTCGAAGATCTTGGCAGCGGCGATGCGAAGGGGCTCGCTGGTGTTCGCTACCTCACGGGCGACAGTGCCGATCGGGCACGGGTCGATGTAGTCGGACTCCTCGAGTACTGCTGCGGCGCCGGCGAAGAAGTCGACGTAGGCGCTGGCGGGGTCCGGTGCTTCCCTGGCGATCGACTCGAACAGCTCCCGGTAGATCGTCCCGGTGGTCTCGATGACGGCGACGGCCAGGGCCTCCTTGCCGCCAGGGAAGAAGTGATAGATCGATCCGATCGTGGCGTTCGCAGCCTCGGAGATCTGACTCAGCGAGGTGCCGTTGTAGCCGTGGCGCCGGAAGAGCTCGTTGGTGGCAACGATGATTCGATCTCGCGTCTCGGCCATCGTCGCAGTCTAGAACTATCGTTCTAGACATGGTACCCTTCCTGTCCTAGAGTGATCGTTCTAGGACAAAGGTGGCTCAATGTACAAGGCGTCAATCCGGGCAATGATGCGCCACAGCATCAGAAAGCTGAATCCGGGTGACTACAGGCTCATGCTGAAGATGGCGCACCCCGACTTCGAGTTGGCGTTCCCCGGGCAGAACTCGTGGGCGACCATGTTTCGTCCCCAGAACGCCGGCCGCCATCCATATGCCACGCACCGCGGCATCTCCGAAGCAAGTGCCTTCGCTGACCGCTTCGTCGAGGAGGGGATCCAGTTCCAGATCGAAGACATCCTCGTCAACGGCCCCCCTTGGAACACTCGCATCGCAGTTCGAGTCCATGACTTCATTGCCGAACCTGAAGGCGGCGGCGACGGGTACAACAATCGAGTGATGCTGTTCCTCGAGGTGCGATGGGGCCGCCTCGTGCGCTGGGAGGACTACGAAGACACCGAACGCGTTGCAGCGTGGGATGCAGTGAGGGCCGCCTCAACCGGCGCATGAGGTAAGCCTGGGCCCGGACGGAGGTCTGGACGGGAACCGGCCTCCTGCGTCCTGACCAGGCGATTCGCCTACACGGCGACGAGGTCCACGCTCCAGGGGGCGCGTGTACTTTGGGTTAGACTCGCCCCTCCGACACATTTCAGATCGCGTTTCGCCTGGTCAGGCAACGTTTTTCGCGTGTACTCCGTCGCAATCGAGGTCAGTACTCGTCTGCGTCGCCACGAAAGCCACGACTTGCCCGCGTCTCAGTCGGTTGCGACTTGCGCAGTACGGAGCCATCCACCCGCGGAATATGGGCGGGGAGATGCCATCGGCTGGGTCCGATCGATACGTGCCGTTGTAGTGCGGGTGAGCGTGTTCGCGGATTGAGCGTTTCCGAGCTGTGATCGCAGTTCACCTATGCCTCGACCGAGCCCGTCGCGGACGTTGTCGACGGACCGCATACGGTTGGGCGATGGGAATCTCTGCGAGCGCGACAGCAACGGTGCACACATCAGCGCAAGAGGTCCTCGAGTTCGTACTCGACCTACGCCGCTACCAGCGGTTGGACAGCAAGATTCTCCGAATCTCGGCGGTCACCGAGCCCGACGAGGACGGAGTTGGGAGGCTCAAGATGTGAGGAAGGCCGCCGTGGTTCAGTTCGCGAGCGTCATGCTCGGCCTGTTCGACGATGCGGCGGGGATCGAGCTCGAGTAGGTCTGGTTCGCTCACGAGGCGCAGGACCACAACCGGCTCGATCCCGACGTGCCTCATCACGCCGGCGAGGAGTGACTGTCAGCTGTCTTCGTCGGTCTCGGCTCGCCAGCGGAGTACTTCGGCGATGATCGCATCGACGTTGCGACCGACCTCGTGGGCGTCGCCCCCGGTCGTTTTGCTGACGAGGTTGGCCCCGATCACGGAGACGGCCAGGAGGGCGGCCCGCTGATTTCGCTGTGCGCTATCGGGGTCGCCGCTGCGCTCGAGTGCTCGGCGCAGCCCATCCTCCATGACGCTGCGGTACCGCTGTGCGGCTTCAGGGTCGGCGCCCGCGGCCATGTCGTTGACGATGAGACAGCCGGGGATGGCGTCGGTCGCCGTCAACCCGACACGGAGGTTGCCGAGGAAGGCGAGCAGGTCGGCGTAGCCGTCATTGGTGCCGACCAGGAGGGGATCGAAGAGGGTGGACTCGGCCCGGTCGAGGTACGAGCGGGTCGCGGCTTCGTAGAGCCCGCGCTTGCCGCCGAAGGAGTTGTAGAGGCTGGAGCGGTCCAGACCGGTGGCCTGTGGGTGCCCGATATTGCGTCGGCGCAGGTCAGGCGGCGTTTCGGTATTCGTTGATGAGTCCGTCGCATCGGGTGGTTCGCACGACTCGGAGCGAAGGTTCTGCGACGGGCGCGGGCTGGTCAGGGGTGGCGGGTCGTGGTGGTTGCGGGTCGAGGGAACGGTGGGGCCGGTGCTCGTTGTAGTGAGCGATGTAGTCGGCGATGAGGCGTTCGAGTTGGTGCTGGTTCCAGATGATGGTTCGGTCGAGGAGCTCTCGTCGGAGCGTGCCGATCCATCGTTCGGCGAAGGTGTTGGCCACCGGTGTGCGTACGGGGGTGCGAAGGATCTTGAGGCCTTCGGTGCGGAAGATCTCGTCGAAGCTGTCGACGAATTGGCTGCCGCGGTCACGAACCAGCGCCCGAGCACCGTCGAGTAGGTCGCCGTGGCGCAGGATCAAGTTGCGGGCGGCTTGGATGGTCCACGGCCCGGTCGGGTTGGCGGTGATGCCGGCGTAGAAGACTTCGCGGGTGGTCACGTCGATGAAGAACAGCAGGTAATAGCGCCTCAAGAACGCGGTGTCGATGGTGGCGAAGTCGCAGGCGACGGCGGATTGGGAGCGCAGGAACTCGGTCCAGGTCACATCCGAGCGGTTGGGGGCGGGGTCGATGCCGTGCTGTTTGAGGATCCGCCACACCGTTGATGCGCCGATGCGGTGGCCGAGCCGGTTGAGTTCAGCGGCGATGCGTCGGTAGCCCCAGGTCGGGTTGTTGGTGGCCAGCTCAACGACCAGGGTGCGGATCGTGGCGGCTGTGGAGGGCCGGCCGGGCCTGCGCGATGGTTGGGTCCAGTGCCGGGCGAGGCGGCGACGGTGCCAGCGGAGCAAGGTTTCGGGAGTCACGATCCAGCCTTGCCGGAGCCGGTGGGGGAGAGCAGCTGCGATGGCGCCGAGAAGGGTCCGGTCGGTGTCATCGATGGCTGGCCGCTCGGTCTGGCGGCGCAGCACCGTGAGTTGGTGGCGAAGCACGATGATCTCGAGGTCCTTGGAACGGCCCGACCGCACCGCGAGACGGGCAAGAGCGCTGAGGAATCGGTAGAGGATGCGAAACACAAGGCATCAGGATGGTGGGCATCGGCCCTGGTCAGCGGCCATGACAGGGTTTCGGGCACCTACAGGCTGGCATCGCGCCTGGTCAGGCACCATGACACGATTTCGGGCACCCACAGGCCGAAGCCCACGGGATCGAAGACGTCGCCCTCAGTGCCGTCTTCTGATGCCCAATCGGCGGGAGAGCAAGCTCTAGAAGCAACAGCTCTACTCAGAGCTGCCCCGGCGTGCTCTCAGCTGCTCCGCAGGCGCTCGAGCGTCTCTTGGACCGTCGCGTTGACGAGATCGACCTTGTAACCGGTTTCGGGAAGGGGCGATGCATCGTCGGTGCAGGCCGCAGCGGCTCGGTCAATGACGTCCTCGGTCAGCTCCGCTCCGGTCAGGATCGATTCGGCCGCCCGCAGCCGGAGGGGCACGGTTGCGACGCCGCCGAGACCGAGACCACACTCGGTGATGCGCTGACCGTCGAATCGGGCGCGTACGACGCATTCGACGAGTGGCCATTCGGCTTCGAATCGGCTGATGGAGCGGAAGTACGCGGCCCGCTCGTCGGCCCATGGGGTCGGCAGGTCGATCGAAGTGATCACGGCGCCGTCGGGGAGCAGGTGGTCTCTCGTGGGGTCGG
>JABDMN010000133.1 GCA_013001485.1 Acidimicrobiia bacterium | reverse complement strand
GCGACCCGGTCGCCCTGGGGGTTCCACTGGTGGAAGAACGAGGCCACCGGTGTCTCGATCCGGCGCTCGAACTCGCCGTCCCCGTCGACAAAGACGAGCTGAGATCCGCCGGGCGTCGCCTCGCTGTACACGAAGCGATCACCGGTGGGGGACCACACCGGCTGGAAGTAGGAGAGGTCGCTGGCGGCATTGGTGGTGACCCTGGTGCGGTCCTCCGTGGCCGGGTCGATGAGGGCGATGTTTCCGGTCGAGTCGATGATGGCGAGGCGAGGCTCGGCAGGCTCCGCGGACGAGGTGCATGCAGCGGCGATCAGGACGAGTCCGGCGAGCAGCAGGGAGAGCCTGGTGGTCATGGCGTCACCGTATACGGCCGATACGCTCTACCTCATGGTCGACCTGCTCCATCCCCACGCCGAGGGTTTCTCGCTTCCTGGTACCAACGGCGAGGGGGTAGTCCTCCTCCACGGGTGGACGGGATCCCCGGCCCATCTGCGGCTGATCGGGCCGTTTCTCAACGAGAACGGGTACTCGGTGGAAGCCCCCCGGCTGCCTGGCCACGGGACGCACGTGACCGCCATGGAACAGACGTCGTGGCGGGACTGGCTTCGCGCTGCCGGGGAAGCGGCGCAGTCCATTCTCGACAGGGGAGAGGAACTCCACCTGGTGGGGCTGTCCATGGGAGGGATCCTTTCGATCCTCATGGCGCCGACGTTCGATCCGGCGACGGTGACGACGATCAACGCTCCGATGCGGGTTCAGGCCCGGCTCGGGAGGGCCGCCGGGTTCCTCCACCGCTGGAAGCCCTTCCATGAGGGCGAGATCAGAGAGCCGCCGGCCGACGAGGCAGCCGACTACTGGCACCAGTACGACGGCTTCCCGACGCGGACCATCCACGACCTGTTCCTGCTCGTCAGGGGAGCCCGCAGCGCGCTGCCCCAGGTGACGGCTCCGCTTCTGGTCATCCAGTCGAAGGTCGACGAGACCGTTCGGCCGATCTCGGCCGAGATCATCCACGACCGGGCCGGATCGATTCAGAAGCGCATCGTTTGGCTGGAACGCTCCCGCCATGTGGCCCTACTCGATACGGAGCGAAACGTCATACACGGTGAGGTCCTACGTCACCTAGGAGCGGCGCCGGCTTCTGCGTAGATTCGGGAGCAACGAACCCCGAAGGAGAGCACGCGTGTCCCAAGGCATCGAAAACCTGTTCGTCGAAAACCGGACCTTCCCGCCGTCCGAAGAATTCGTCGCCCAGGCCAACGCTGACAAGAGCGTCTACGACGACGCCACCGACTGGAAGGCGTTCTGGCACAAGCAGGCCCTGAACCGCATCACGTGGTTCAAGGAGCCCACCGAGGTCCTCGACGACTCGAACCCGCCGTTCTTCAAGTGGTTTGCCGACGGTGAGCTGAACGTCGCCTACAACTGCATCGACCGTCATCTCGAGACTCAGGCCGACAAGGTTGCCTACCACTGGGTGGGTGAGCCCGGAGACGAACTCACGTTCACCTATCAGGACGTGTACGACCGGGTCACCAAGCTGGCCAACGGCCTCAAGTCGCTCGGCGTCAAGCGCGGCGACCGTGTTGCCATCTACCTGGGCATGACTCCCGAGATCGCCATCTCGATGCTGGCCTGCGCTCGTATCGGCGCCATCCACTCCGTCGTGTTCGGTGGCTTCTCAGCTGACGCCCTCGCCGACCGCATCGAGGATGCCGGGATCACCGTGATCATCACAGCCGACGGCGCCTGGCGCCGCGGCTCCGTGGTGCCTCTCAAGGCGGCCGCCGATGTTGCCGCTGCCCGCTGCCCGACCGTCGAGCACATCGTTGTGGTGAAGCGCACCGAGAAGGCTGTCGAGATGACCGATGTTCGGGACGTTTGGTACCACGACCTCGTCGCCGAGCAGTCCACCGATTGCGAGCCCGAGGTGATGAACGCCGAGGACATGCTCTACATCCTCTACACGTCCGGTACGACGGCGAAGCCCAAGGGCGTCGTGCACACCCAGGGCGGGTACCTCACCCAGGTGGCGACGACTCACTCATACGTCTTCGACATCAAGCCCGATGACGTCTACTGGTGCGCCGCCGACTGCGGCTGGGTAACCGGTCACTCCTACATCGTGTACGGCCCCATGGCCAACGGCGCTACGCAGATCATGTACGAGGGTGCCCCCAACTTCCCGGACAACGATCGCCTGTGGGAGATCATCGAGAAGTACAAGGCCACGATCTTCTACACGGCGCCGACTGCCATCCGTGCCTTCATGAAGTGGGGCGACGACTACCCGGCCAAGCACGATCTGTCGTCGCTGCGCCTGTTGGGATCGGTGGGTGAGCCCATCAATCCCGAGGCCTGGATGTGGTACCACAAGCACATCGGTGGCGAGACGAGTCCCATCGTCGACACGTGGTGGCAGACCGAGACGGGCGCCATCATGATTACGCCGCTCCCCGGTGCAGTCGACACCAAGCCAGGTTCGGCGACCCTCCCCTTCCCGGGGATCTCAGCCGACGTCATCGACGCCGACGGCAAGACGGTGCCGCTCGGTGGCGGTGGCTTCCTGGCGCTGGATCGCCCGTGGCCATCGATGCTGCGGACCCTCTACGGCGACCCGGATCGTTACGTGGCCACCTACTGGTCACAGCACGACGGCCTGTACTTCGCCGGTGACGGCGTCAAGCGCGACGACGAGGGCTACTTCTGGCTCCTCGGTCGCGTGGACGACGTGATGAACATCTCCGGTCACCGCATCTCGACCACCGAGGTCGAGTCGGCGTTGGTCGAGGACGCGAGGGTTGCCGAGGCAGCCGTCGTCGGACGGTCGGACCCGATTTCGGGTGAGGCAATCGCGGCTTTCGTCACGCTGAAGAGCGGCGTCGAGGGCAACGAGGACATGATCGGCGAGCTTCGCACCGTGGTGGCCGACAAGATCGGTCCCATCGCCAAGCCGAAGTCGATCGTGTTCACCGACGATCTGCCCAAGACCCGTTCCGGCAAGATCATGCGCCGTCTGCTGAAGGACATCTCCGAGCAACGTCAGCTTGGCGACGTCACGACGCTGGCCAACGCCGACATCGTGCAGGAGATCGCCGACAAGGCCTCGACGCCGAGCGACTGAACGTCGGGCTTTCTAGGCTCGGCGCGGTGACTGCTGACGCCGATCTCATTGCGGTCGCCC
>JABDMN010000126.1 GCA_013001485.1 Acidimicrobiia bacterium | reverse complement strand
GCTCCGACCCTGTCGCCGAAGAGCTCGTCCGGAGAAGCAAGCCAGAACCAGGAACCTTCATCGGGAGCGGCAAGGCCGATGAGCTCGCCGAACTAGCTACTGCGCTCGACGTCGACGTCGTCGTCTTCGACAACGAGCTGACCCCGGCCCAGCAGGGAAACCTCAAGAAGATCTTCCGCTGCGATGTCGTCGACCGGATCGCCGTGATTCTCGACATCTTCGCCCAGCACGCACACACCAAAGAGGGCATGCTCCAGGTCGAGTTGGCGCAATACCGCTATCAGCTGCCCCGTCTTCGTGGCAAGGGCACCGAGTTGAGCCGACTTGGAGGCGGGATTGGCACCAGAGGCCCCGGCGAGACCCGGCTCGAGACCGACCGGCGCCGCATTCTCGAGCGAATCGGAAAGATCGAGCGCCAGCTCAAGCATCTCGAGCGGGGACGGGACACCCGGCGCAAGGCGAGACGCAAGGCCGAGCTGCCGGTCATCGCCATCGTCGGCTACACCAACGCCGGCAAGTCGACACTCTTCAACCAGCTGACCGATGCCGAGGTCCTCGTTCGCGACCAGCTGTTTGCCACGCTGTCCTCAACCGTTCGCAAACTCGAGCTGCCTGCAGGTCACGAAGCACTGCTCTCTGACACGGTGGGTTTCGTCCGCCGCCTCCCCCACGAGCTGGTCGAGGCCTTCCGCTCTACGCTCGAGGAGGTTGCCCACTCCGACTTGCTCATCCACGTCGTGGACGGCGCCGATGCCGACCCCGATCGTCAGATCGCCTCGGTGCGCAGCGTCCTTGGAGAGATCGATGCCTCCGACGTTCCCGAACTGCTCGTCATCAACAAGACTGACATTGCGCCGCCGGCTGCGGCGCGCCGATTGGTGCAGCTGAACCCGGGGTCGGTGGCAGTCTCGGCGAACACCGGCGATGGGATGAGCGAGCTCGGGGCAGCCCTCGTCGAGGCTCTGGAGAGGACCACGAGCGAGATCGCTCTCCGTGTGCCCTACGAGCGTGGTGACCTCGTCGCCGCGATCCACCGAAACGGCGATGTCCTCAAGCAAACACACGAGGACGACGCCACCCTCCTCCACGTGCGCATGCCGACGACAGCGGTGCACGAGTTCGAGGAATTCCGCGTCGACTGACCCCAGGCTTTGCCAGGGAATGGGCCTTATGCATCACCAGGGAAACGCCGATATGTACCTGAGCACGGCCGCACCGGGAGAGGTTGATGACGGCCACCGATACAGTCGCGCAACTGCGCGAGGCACTATCCAGACTGGAACAGGAGCGGGACAGCGCGCTCGCGTCCGTCGAGTCGAAGTCGGAATTCCTCGCCCACATCAGCCACGAGTTGCGGACTCCGATGAACGGCATCATCGGCATGTCTCAGCTGGCCCTCGATGCCAGGCCCAACCCCGAGATCCAGGAGTACCTGCAGGTGGTGCTCTCCTCTGCCGACTCTCTCCTGACGATCATCAACGACCTGCTCGATCACGCCAAGATCGAGTCGGGGAAGCTGCAGGTCGAGCAGATTCCGTTCCGTCTCAGGGACGTTGTGCGCGACACCGTCAAGTCACTCGAGGTCACTGCCCTGAAGGCCGGAATCTCTCTGGACATCGAAGTCGACGAGGCTCTCCCCCAACTCGTTCTCGGTGACCCAACCCGGTTGCGGCAGATCCTGATCAACCTGATCGGCAACTCGATCAAGTTCACGAAGGAGGGCGGTGTCCTCGTTTCGATCGTGGCGCCCGAACCCCACGAGCTCGACATGGCGACGGTCCGTGTCCGCGACACCGGGATCGGGATCCCGACGGATCGACTCGAGGCAATCTTCGAGGCGTTCGAGCAGGCCGACTCGACGACCACGCGAGACTTCGGCGGGACCGGCCTGGGCCTGACGATCACGTCTCGACTCATCCAGTTGATGGGTGGCCGCATCTGGGTGGAATCGGAAATCGATGCCGGGTCGACGTTCTTCTTCACCATGAAGCTGCCACAGGCACAAATCGACCTGCAACGTTCCGAAATGAGCGCCACCGGCGCCGAGGTCCTGGTCCTCACCGACAGCCCCGTCAACCGCGAGTCGATCATCAACGTTCTGGTGTCCGAGGACATGCAGCCACGGGTCGTCGATACCCCGGCCCAGGCACTTCGTCAGCTGAGAAAGGCGGAGGAGAGAGACGAGCCTTACGAATTGGTGATCTGTGACATCCAGCGCGGCGCCATCGAGGTTGCCAGCGACCTCGTCCACGTCGCGCCGAGCTCTCCCGTCGTCCTCCTGACTTCGTCCGGGCAACGTGGCGATGCCGCCCGCTGCCGCGAGCTCGGCATACCGGCATATCTCACCGGAACACCGACGTCGCGGGACCTCATCGACACCTTTGCCGAGGTTCTCGTCGGTACTCCGACGCTCATCACACGACACTGGCTGCGGGAGCGCCGCAAGTCGCTGCGGGTCCTGGTAGCCGACGACAGCCCGACCAACCGAATGCTGGCCACGCTGATGCTCGAGAAGGAGGGTCACTCAGTCGTCGGAGCGGTCAACGGAGCCGATGCCGTCGCCGCACTAACGAGAGAACCGTTCGACGTAGTCCTCATGGACGTTCACATGCCGGTCCTCGACGGCTACGGGGCCACCGCCGAGATCCGCGCCATGCCAGATGGTCGCTCCGACACACCCATCATCGCTCTCACCGGATCGGTGGACGAAGCCGGCAAACAGAAATGCATGGATGCGGGCATGAATCGCTTCGTCGCCAAGCCGTTCAAAGTCGACGAGCTGCTGGATGCGATCATGGAGTTGGCGGGCTAGATCAGCTCGGACAGGTCAGGTTCGTCTGGCTCGACGGCCCTCTCCTCTGCGGCAGCGCGACGGGCGACAGCTATCGGCACGAGCAACGCGGTGACGTACACCACCTGGATCACCAGAGCGACGGCACCTGCGGCATTCAACCCCAGGGTCTCGTCGACGGTTACCGCCACCGGGATGATCGCTCCCACCACCCAGGCGAGTTGGAACATGGTCTCGGAGATCGTGAAGGCACGACCACGCGCTCGGGGGGCGACCGTCATCTGCAGCAGCCCATCGAATCCGAACTTCGCCGTTCCCCACGCAAAACCGGCCGCAGCCGCCAGGACGCCGGCGACGGGCAGCGTCAACCCGTGCGACGCGACGAAGGCCGCGGCAGCAGCGACGGCGAGCGCTGCCACGACCATCGGTTCCTCAGGCACACGCCGTTCGATGAGAGGTGTGACGAATGCGCTGATGAAGAAGCCCAGGCCTGCTGCCGCGAGCAAGGCCCCGAAATCGAGTACTCCCGCCTCGGCGTCACGAAAGGCAAACGCCACCAGGAGAAGCAGGTACCCGTTGAGGAATCGCACTCCAGCCGTTGCCAGCCTCGCCAGCCTCACCGAACGTGGCACCCCGGCCCCCCGGCTAGTGCTTCGGTCGGAGGATGGGAGAGCCTCCAGGCTGGGCAGGAGCGAGGCCGCTAGCGCAGAGACGCCGAATGCCACCGCAGCGAACACGAGCGCAAGAACCGGGCTCACGAAACGCACCGCGAGGACTCCCGGAGGTATGACGACGGCCGAGGCTAGAACGCCGATCTTGGCGAGCTGAGTGTTCGCCGTGATGAGCTCGTGAGGGCTGTCGAGGACAACGGGCAGCATCGACGCCCGGCTGATGCCGTGGATGCGGCTGAACACGAGGAGACCGAAGGCGACCGGGTACAGCCAGAGGGAGTCGATGCCGAACATCATCACGATGGCGAGGACGACCCGGGCTCCGCTCGCCACCATGAGGCCGCCGCGATAGGCCCCCCGGTAACGGTCGAAGATGCGGCCAAGAACCGGGCCGAGGATCGCGAACGGAGCCAGGGTCAACAGGAGATACAGCGCAACCCGGTCACGTGCGGTCGTCGACGGCACGGAGAAGAACAGAGTCGAGGCGAGGGCGAGAGCAACCAGAGTGTCTCCGGCGACGTTGGCGGCATGAGACTCGGCGAGACGCTGGAACCCGGCGCCTTTGGCCGAGAAGAGGAGTCCGACACGATCGGCGACCACGCGTCCGCTCGATCTCAGTGCCCCGGAGAACCCACCCGATGTGCTCACCCGGGCAAGCTACCCGACACGGGCGAGTCAGCTGCCTTCGAGAGCAGCCAGGATCGCGGAAGCTGCTGCGTCGAGGTCCTCGGGTGACGGGCTGGGGTTGGCTTTGGAGAAGTCCAGGTCGTGCACTCCCTCGATCGGCACGACGTGCAGGTGCGTGTGAGGCACCTCGAGCCCGGCGATCATCAGGCCGATCCGATCTGCCCCGAAGGCGCGCTGTTGCGCCCTCCCCACGTCACCAGCCACGGCGAAGAGATGAGCGACCGTGACTGCGTCGAGGTCGAGCCAGTGATCGATCTCCACACGGGGAACCACGAGAGCGTGACCCCGAGCCAGCGGATTGATGGACAGGAAGGCAGTGCAGACCTCGTCCTGCCACACGAATCGGCCCGGGAGGTCGCCGCGCATGATGAGGGTGAAAACGCTCGGCATGTGAGTCACGATACCGACCGCTCGGGTCGCGGCCGGGTCAGAGGATCGTGGCGGCGAACTCGGCAAGAGGGCTACGCACCGACTTGTCGAGCGTGACGTGGCCGAACAACGCGTTGCCCTTGAACTTCTCGATGAGGGCAGCCAGGCCTCCAAACGGCGACACGTAGGGGTTGTCGACCTGGGACAGGTCGCCGCAGAAGACCACCTTGGCGTTGTGGCCGATCCGGGTGAGGATCGTCTTGAGCGTCGGAAGCTCGAGGTTCTGCGCTTCGTCGATGATGACCAGCTCACCGGTGATGGAACGGCCCCGCAGGTAGGTGACGGCCGCCATCTCGAGCACGTCCTGGGCGAGCAGCTCCTCGACGGCGCCGCGTGCCGCACCGTGGCCGTCGTCGGAGAACAGAGCGAAGAGATTGTCATACACCGCAGCCATCCATGGGGACAGCTTCTCCTCCAGATCGCCGGGTAGGTAACCCACCTCCTGGCGTCCGACGGCAACGAGAGGCCGGTACACACTCACCTTGCGGTAGCGGCCTGCTTCCATCACCTGCTCAAGCGCAGCGGCAAGAGCGAGGAATGTCTTACCCGTGCCGGCCATGCCCATCAAGGACACGGCGGGAACTGCAGGGTCCATGAGGAGCTCGAGAGCAAACGCCTGCCGCACGTTCTTGGCCTCCACCCCGAAGACCTGGCGAGCCCCAGGAACTCTCACCACGACGGGCTGAGGACGCTCCTGGACCACCCGTCCCAGAGCCGACTGGGATCCGGAATGGAGGATGACGAACTGGTTGACCAGGTGGTGACCGTCGAGCTTCGTCTTGCCGTCGGTGTACAGCGTGTCGATGACTCCGGGGGCGACATCCAGCTCGGTGACCCCCGAGTACGACTCGTCAACCACCACGGTGTCTGCGCGGTAGTCCTCGACGTCGACTCCGAGTTGCGCCCCTTTGATCCGGAGCGCCGCATCCCGGGTAACGAGCACGGCCGGTTGGCTCTCGTCCACAAGGTTGAGGCAGGTCGAAAGGATGCGATGGTCGGGAGTCTGAGGGTCGAGTACGACAGGGAGCCTCGCCGAGTGCACTCCGTTCAACTCGATGCGAAGGCTCCCGCCTCCATCGAGCGCACAGGGCTCGGACAGACCTCCCGGCCGTGACGCCCCAAGCTTCTCGAGCAAGCGGATGGCGCCCCGAGCACCAGCACCGATCTCGTCAGCGCGGGTCTTCTGCCGGTCGAGCTCCTCGACGACGACAAGGGGCAGCACAACATCGTGTTCGTCGAAGCGAAGGATTGCCTGCGGGTCGGCCAGCAGTACACAGGTATCGAGGACGTAGGTCTTGCGAGTCGAGGTCACAGGCCGGTTTCCATCAGGTCTACGGAGTGTGGTGGCTTCGTCTCCGGGATCCAAGGACTGTCGGAGAGTCCCTAGTCCCTAGCTACAAGTCCCTAGCCAGAGCCGATACGAGCTAGCTGCAAAGATCTAGGGACTAGGGACTAGGGACTAGGGACTAGCGACTAGCGACTAGGGACTGGTCGCCGGCGACCGACGACCTCACTCAATCC
>JABDMN010000105.1 GCA_013001485.1 Acidimicrobiia bacterium | reverse complement strand
TGCGTACACGGTCCAGTTCACCACGTCACCCCAAGCGGAGTCGTTCTGGCGATATACCGGGCCGAGTGGCTCCTTCGAGATCGGGGCTGACGGGAAGATGACCCACTCGTCGCCCGGATCCAGAGTGGCCTTGTTGCCGACGAGACCGGAACCGTCAGTTGTGACGAGGTCACACGTGCCGGCCTGGAACTTGTCCATTGCCTCGGGGAAGGTCTCCACCGTCTCCAGGGTGATGGAGGCACCGGCCACACCAGCACCCTCAGTGATGTTCTTCTCGGTGGTGGTACCAGCGTTGGTGCACACCACGGCGCCGTCGATGTCGGCCAGCGTCGAGCCCTCGTCGAGACCGAACGAGCGCTTACCCATCAGCTGCTGACCGTCGTAATAGGTCGTCGGAGCAAAGTCCATGCCGATGTCGGTGTCGCGGCTCTGGGTAAACGTCGTGTTACGCATGAGCACGTCGATCTCGTTGTTCTTCAACGCCTCGAACCGCTCACCTGCGGTCAAGGAACGGAACGTCACTGCGGAAGCATCACCGAGCACGGCAGCGGCAACGGCGCGACAGAAGTCAGCATCGAAACCGGTCGCCGAACCATCGGCCTGCGTCTCAGAGAAGGCAACAGCGGAACCGCTGATACCGCAGATCAACTCGCCACGGGCGATGACCGTATCGAGAGTGCTGCCGTCAGTCTGGCTTACGCCACCTGACGTGGTTGTTGTCGTAGCTGCGGTAGTGGTGTCAGTGCCTTCGTCATCGCCACCGCACGCGGCGGCAACAAGAGCAAGCACAGTGACAAGCACCGCGATTCGCTTGAGCATTACTGGAATTCTCCTTCTTCCTCCTGAGGAGCCGCGTGGACTCCCGATCGGGGGCAAGTTAGCCGTGGGTCCCCAGATTCACCACCAGTTCGCTGGTAAGTTCTGGGAGGACGGGGTTTCGAGAACCTCAGCCAACGCCCTGGGCGTGGACGAACACGCGACGCTCGCGAGCCTGGTCTAGCTCACAGAACAGGACTCGCTGCCACTGCCCCAGGAGCACCTCACCTTCGACCACAGGGACGGTCACGGACGTCGACCCAACCAGCAGCTGACGCACGTGGGCGTGGCCGTTGATGAACTCGTCTTCCTGCAGGTTCTCGGTGCGGAGGTCGTGGTCGTCGTGCTCGTAATAGACGTCGACAGGGATCGTCTCGTCGATGTGGCGACGGAAGTCGTTGAGGAACCCGGTCTCGGATTCGTTGATGACGATGCTCGTCGTCGTGTGCGGCGTGTAGACAGTCACCTGGCCGTGCCGGATGTCGGCAGCGTGCGCGACCTCACGGACGATGTCGGTGAAGTCGATGAACTCATTGATCGTCCGTGTGGCGAAGTGCACAGCCTCGGTGCGTATGCCATCGGACGAGGCGAGCACTGTCCTTGTGCCCTGCGGCAATCGGGTTGCTCGTCGCGTTTCCACGTCGCTCCTCGTTGGGTTCCGAAACGATAACTGGGCCGGGACCCTACCGGCATTCTCACCTGAGGCGTCGGCTCAGCGGGGCTCGAGTGCGCGACGCAGGTACTCGCCGAGGCTCTTCTTCATCCGTTCGATACCTCATTCGAGCCGAGGGATGGAGCGCCTACCATTGCACCCGATGCCGGGCACCATCATCCTCGGGGCGCAGTGGGGCGACGAGGGCAAGGGGAAGATCACTGATCTCCTTGCCGAGCGCGCCGACGTCGTCGTCCGGTACCAGGGTGGCAACAACGCCGGCCACACCATCGTCGTGGGTGACGAGAAGTTCGCTCTCAGCTTGATCCCGTCCGGAGTGATGTACGACACGGTGACGCCCGTCATCGGAAACGGCTGCGTCGTAGACCCAGCGGTGTTGCTCGAGGAAATGGCCATGCTGTCGAGCCGGGGAATCGAACCGGGCCGGGTCCAGTTGTCCGCCAATGCCCACCTCATCATGCCGTACCACCGCAAGCTCGATGCCGTGATGGAGCGCTACCTCGGCAAACAGCAGATCGGCACCACCAAGCGCGGAATCGGTCCGGCATACATGGACAAGTTCACGCGCCAGGGCATCCGGGTACAGGACCTGTTCGACCCGAAGATCTTCCGCCAGAAGCTCGACGACGCACTCAAGGACAAGAACAAGCTCCTCACCAAGGTGTACAACACGCTGCCTCTCGACGGAGCGCCCATCGCCGAGGAATACCTCACATTCGCCGATCGTCTCTATGACCACGTGACGGACACTTCGCTCCTCGTCGCCAATGCGATCACCGACGGTCAGAACGTCCTATTCGAAGGTGCCCAGGGAACGCTGCTCGACATCGACCACGGCACCTACCCGTTCGTGACGTCGTCAAACCCCACGGCCGGTGGCGCCCTCGTCGGTGCCGGAGTCGGGCCGAGTTCGATCAACAACGTCATCGGTGTGGTCAAGGCATACATCTCCCGCGTGGGAGGCGGACCGTTCCCCACAGAGCTCGACGACGAGGTTGGCGAGCGTATGGTCGAAGTCGGTGGCGAGTTCGGCACCGTCACCGGTCGCCGACGTCGCTGTGGCTGGCTCGACGGCGTGGCCTTGCGATATGCGGTGCGGGTGAGCGGCATCACCGAGATCGCTCTCACCAAGCTCGACGTGCTCTCGGGCTTCGACCGGCTCAAGGTCGCGGTCGCCTACGACTCGCTCGAAGCCCGATACACCGACTT
This sequence comes from Acidimicrobiia bacterium, assembly GCA_013001485.1. GTDB lineage: Bacteria > Actinomycetota > Acidimicrobiia > Spongiisociales > UBA5794 > JABDIW01. The sequence continues at coordinate 11,606 of JABDMN010000105.1, read as the reverse complement.
CCCCCGCCAGCAGAGAGTGCTGTTCAACTGCCACCCGGTCTACGAGGAGCTGGAGGGATGGTCCGAGGACATCAGCGGAGCGCGGGAGCACGACGATCTCCCCAAGGCGGCCCAGCGGTACATCGAGTTCGTCGAGGAACTGGCCGGCGTCCCGGTGACCATGGTGTCGGTTGGCCCGCAGCGAACGGCAACGTTGCTCCGGTCATGAAGGTCTTGCTCCTCGGCGGCGGTGGCCGCGAACACGCAATCGGATGGAAGCTGACTCAGAACCCGAACGTCGAGTTGGTCTCGTCGCCAGGCAACCCAGGGCTGGCGGCGTTGGGAGCGGTGATTTCCGACGTCGACATCACCAACCCCGAGCTGATCACCGGAGTCGCCCTCGGTGCGGGCGCCGACCTTGTGGTCATCGGGCCCGAGGCGCCCCTCGCCGCCGGAGTCGTCGACAGATTGGTCGAAGCGGGCATTCCGACATTCGGGCCGATAGCCGCCGGCGCCAAGCTCGAGGCGTCGAAGGCATTCGCAAAAGACGTGATGCGCAAGGCCGGCGTCCCGACGGCCGACTCATGGACGTTCACCGCGCTGAGCGATGTGGTCGCTCATCTCGAGCACGCCGACGGCCCGTTCGTCGTGAAGGCCGACGGCCTCGCCGGCGGCAAGGGCGTGTTGGTCACCGAGGATCGAATCGCTGCGGTCGGATGGGCCCGGCTTTGCCTCGAGGGACACTTCGGCGAAGCCGGGAACACTGTGGTGATCGAGGAGTTTCTCGACGGCCAGGAGGTTTCGCTCTTCTACGTGTGTGACGGCACGCGTGCCGTCCCGCTGATCCCGTCTCGCGATTACAAACGGCTGGCTGATGGCGACAAGGGACCAAACACCGGAGGTATGGGTTGCTTTGCCCCCGTCGATGACTTGCCCGAGGGGCTCATCGAGATGGTGGACCAGGTGGTGGTCGAACCCACCCTCGACGAGCTCCGCAACCGGGGGATCGAGTTCCGTGGATTCCTCTATTGCGGGATGATGCTCACCGCCGAGGGGCCCAGAGTGCTCGAGTTCAACTGCCGGCTCGGCGACCCGGAGACCCAGGCCGTACTTCCCCTTCTCGACGAGGACCTCGCCGAGCTGTTGCTCGCCGGCGCCCGTGGTCGGCTCACCGACGAGCCGTTCTCGTGGCACCCCAAGCACGCGGTCGACGTCGTCCTCGCCTCATCTGGCTACCCAGAAGCTCCCGAAACCGGCATGCGAATCGACGGTATCGGCGACCTGGGAGACGACGTTCTCGTCTTCCATGCAGGCACCGGTGTCGATGAGGAAGGGCTGGTGACCACCGCAGGCCGGGTACTCAACGTCGTTGGCCTTGGCTCCGACCTCTCCACCGCCCGAGACCGGGCCTACGCCGCAGCCGCCGCTATCGAGTTCGAGGGCAAGCAGTTCCGGACGGACATCGCCGAGATAGAAGGGGAACGATGAAGGTCGCCATCCTGATGGGATCAGAGAAGGACATGTCGAAAATGCAGCCGGCGGCAGACGTGTTGTCGCAGCACGGGGTGGAACACGAGGTTCACGTGATGTCGGCCCACCGCACGCCGGACCGCGTCGCCGAGTTCGCCAAAGGAGCGAGGGGCGCCGGGTTCGGAGTGCTGATCTGCGGGGCGGGCAAAGCGGCCCATCTGGCGGGGGCGGTCGCCGCGAACTCCACGCTGCCCGTCATCGGTATCCCGATCGCGGCCGGCGGTATGGGTGGTCTCGATTCGATGCTCTCCACTGTGCAGATGCCGACAGGCATCCCCGTGGCAACGGTCGCCGTCGACTCCGCGGCCAACGCCGCCTACCTGGCACTCGCCATCCTCGGAGTGTCCGACGAGGGGGTAGCCGCTCGGCTCGCCGACTACCGGGAGTCGCTCAAGGGATGATCCCCCGCTACTCGCTCCCGGAGATGACGGCCGTTTGGAGCGAGCCGCGCAAGCTGGAGCTGTGGCGCGAAGTCGAGATCGCTGCCCTCGAGGGTTGGAGCAAGCTTGGCGTCGTCCCGGTCGCAGCGGTCGAAGCGGCCCGGGCAACGACTCAGGTGGATCCCGATGAGTGGAAAGCCAGAGAGGAAGTGACTCATCACGATCTGGCGGCGTTCGTCGACGTGATGTCGGCATCTGCTGGCGAAGGCGCCGAGTGGATCCACTACGGGCTCACGTCGTCCGACGTGGTCGACACCGCCCAGGGAGTGATGCTGGGTGACGCAGCGGCGCTGCTGCAACGTCGACTGGACGATCTGTTCGCGGTGGTGAAGGCCAAGGCGATCGAACACAAGGACACCGCCATGGTTGGGCGCACCCACGGCATCTGGGCCGAGGCGACCACCTTCGGGCTCAAGCTGGCGACATGGACTTTCGAGGTTGACCGCCATCGCGCTCGCCTCGCCGCCGCGAAGGAACGAGTCGCCGTTGGCAAGATCTCGGGAGCGGTTGGGACCTATGCCCACGTGCCTCCGTCGGTCGAGGAGCACGTATGCACGAGTCTTGGCATCGGCGTCGAACCGGCGTCGAGCCAGGTGGTCCAGCGCGACCGCCATGCTGAGTTCCTGGCGGTGATCGCCGGCATCGGAGCCACTCTCGAACGGTTTGCCACTGAGATCCGCCACCTGCAGCGTTCGGAGGTGGGCGAGGCCCGCGAGCCGTTTGCGAAGGGACAGAAGGGGTCCTCGGCGATGCCCCACAAACGCAACCCGATCCGCACAGAGAACGTCACGGGCTTGGCCAGGTTGCTGAGGGCCTACGCCGGCGCCGGCTTTGAGGACGTGGCGCTGTGGCACGAGCGCGACATCTCGCACTCGTCAGTTGAGCGAGTAGCCCTCCCCGATGCGTGCCTGGCATCCGACTTTGCTCTGGTGCGCATGACAAAGGTGATCGATGGCCTCGTCGTCGACGCCGACCGCATGCAGGAGAACCTCGAAGCGACCCGCGGCCTCGTGTACTCCCAAGCCGTGTTGCTGGCCCTGGTGGCCGGAGGCAACAGTCGCGATGAGGCGTACCGGCTGGTGCAGCGCAACGCGATGCGAGCGTGGGACGAAGGGCTCCAGCTCCAGGATCTGCTGGCGGCCGATCCCGAGGTGGACCTCTCCGACGATGCCTTGAAGGTGTGCTTCGATCCCGCTCGCGCCGTCGCCAACGCTTCGGTCGTATGGGACCGGCTGGCAGCGCTCTAGCGGTGGCTTGGGACCCCGACCGGTATCTCCGCTTCGCCAATCATCGAACCCGCCCAGGCATCGAGCTGCTGGCGAGAGTCCCCGACATCGAGGTCCTCCAGGCTGTCGATCTGGGCTCGGGGACCGGCGAGCTGACCTCGTTGATCGCCGAGCGGTGGCCGGCAGCACGCGTCACCGGCATCGACTCGTCACCCGAAATGGTGGCGAGAGCCCGTTCGGGACACACCGACATCGAGTGGGTGCTGAGCGACATCGCCGCCTGGGACCCGGAGGCGCCGGTCGACCTTCTGTTCTCCAACGCCGCGCTGCACTGGCTAGACGATCACGAGAACCTGTTCGCGAGATTGCGATCCCTCGTGCGGCCCGGCGGCGTCGTTGCTGTGCAGATGCCCGACAACTGGGCCGCACCGACTCACCGGGCACCCGCCGACATTCTCGACGGCGGCGACTGGCCCGAGGCAGCACGGCAATCGCTGATGCGAGATCGGCTCAGCGACCCAGGCGCCTACGCCCGCTGGCTCGAGCCGGCCGATGTGGACCTGTGGCGCACGACGTACTTCCAACGGCTGACTGGCGACGAACCGGTGTGGACATGGACCACCGGCTCCGTGCTCCGCCCGGTCCTGGCAGCCCTCGACGACACCGACCAGCAGCGCTTCGAAGCGGAGTGCAAGAAACGGTATGCCGAGGCGTATCCGGAGGACGCGGACGGGATCACGGTTCTTCCATTCAGTCGGTTGTTTGTGATCGCTACGGCAAAGCCGTAGAGAGTTGTCAGTAACCAGTCCTGTCCCCCCTTCAAGGGGGGAAGGTCCCTGCACCGGAGGCGAAGCCGGAGGTGGAGGTAGGGGGGCAACACTTGTCTTCCACCGCCCTGCACCGGAGGCGAAGCCGGAGGTGGAGGTAGGGGGGCAACACCTGTCTTCCACTGCGCTAGCCGTGGGAAACAACTGAATCCCCCCTAGCAAGGAGCGTCCGAGCGCAGCGAGGACACGACCGAGCGCAGATTCGAGACCAAACAGGACTCGAGTCTGAGCGAGCCCCTCACAGCCGTGGGAAACAACTGACTCCCCCCTCGCCGAGCCTACGGCTCGGGTACTCCCCCCTCGAAGGGGGGAGAGCATTATCCGCCCGCTTCGATTTCGGCTACTCGGGCTGTGGCTTCGGGGCCGCACCAGATGGACAACGTCGGGGCGCCGTCGGCGATGCGGGCTTCAACGGCGGCGCGGAGGGAGCCGTCGGCGATCATCGGGTAGAAGTTATCGCCGGGACATGTCGTCGAGGCGAAGTCCCGGTGACCGGCAATCGTGGCCGCCGATACCCCGTATTCGACAGCTGCCCACGCCAGGACGTCGACGACTCCGGCGACCTGGGCGGCGGGGATGCTGTGGCGGTCGAAGTGACCCTCGGCACACACCAGGAAGTGGCCGGTGGGGTCGTAGCTGGTGAAGGTGTCTCCCCTGGCCCACACAGGTCGACCCTCGTAGACGTTCCCCTTGGCATCGACGAGGAAGTGATAGGCAAGGTCGGGCCAGCCCGAATCCTGGTGGTAGCGCTGATGCTGGCGGGCCAACGCGGGTGCCCGGGAGTTGTTGGTGAGCTCGGCGGCGGTGTGGTGAACAGTCATTTGCTGAACGGTGTGCTCTGTGAACTCGCCCTGCACTGCACGCGCTCCCCAGGCGTCCTTGCACAACGCCGCGATGTCTCCGTCACCGCCGGCGACGAGCGTCGTCGGAGGGCTGGTGGTGGTCGTGGGTGATGTCGTGGTTGTCGTAGGCGCCGTCGTCGATGTGGTGGTCGTTGGAGCGGTAGTCGTGGTCGACGGCTCGGTCGACGTGGTCGTCGAACTAATGGTCGATGCAGCCGTCGTCGACGGGGTCGACGTCGTTGTCGGGCGAGAAGTCGTGGGCGTCGTGGTGCCCGCCGTGGTCGTTGGTGCCCCTGCGGTGGGCTCACCCTGGCGCGTCATCGCCCAGGAAACGCCACCCGCAACACCCACGCCAAACAAGGCGCCGATGGCGGCCAGGAATCTCCGACGGCTGACGTCTGCCATGTACCGAGTGTGCCATAGACCGGGTGGTGGCCTGGGACGGCTACGATCCCGCCTCGTGCCAGCGCTGGAGCACCTGGGATCGGGCAAGGTCCGCGAGATCTATGCCATCGACGACGCCGAGCTGTTGTTCGTCGCGACCGATCGCATCTCTGCTTTCGATGTGATCCTCCCCGATCCCATCCCGGACAAAGGGAAGGTGCTGACCGGGCTCTCACTGCATTGGTTCGATCTCCTCGACACTCCGAACCACCTGATCACCGCAGATCTGTCCGGCGTCCCCGGCGTCGCCGACGCGGAACGTGGCGAGTTGGCAGGGCGCGCCATGGTCGTTCACCGGGCAGAAGTCATTCCGATGGAATGCGTGATCCGTGGCTATCTGTATGGGTCTTCTTTCAAGGAGTACGCCGCTGGCGGCGGGCCCACGACCGAGCACCTTCCCGGAGGTCTCGAAATGGCCTCCCGACTCGACGAACCGATCTTCACTCCGGCGACCAAGGCCGAATCAGGCCACGACGAGAACCTCACCGAAGCCGAGGCCCGCGACTTCGTCGGCAACGCCCTCTACGAGGAGCTCCGGACTCGCAGCATGGACATCTACCTGAGAGCGGCTGAGTACGCCGCCGCGCACGGGATCATCCTCGCCGACACCAAGTTCGAGTTCGGCATGGTCGACGGCGACATCATCCTCATCGACGAGGTGCTGACCCCCGACTCCAGCCGGTATTGGCCCGCCGACGAGTGGGCACCAGGACGCACGATGCCGTCATACGACAAGCAGCCGGTGCGCGACTGGCTCGAAGCCCAGGACTGGGACAAGACGCCGCCCGCACCAGAGCTTCCCGCAGACGTGGTCGAAGCCACCCGCAATCGGTACGTGCATGCGTTCGAGACCCTCACCGGAACCTCGTTCGACGACTACGCCAAGAGCGCTGTGACGTGAGGGTCCGCGTCGACATCACTCGCCGTGAGGGCTTGTCGGACCCCGAGGGCACGACAACCCGCAGGGCACTCACAGAACTGGGCTTCGCAGTGGACGACGTTCACTTCGGCCGATCGATCTACATCGACGTGAACGGCACGGACGAGGCCGATGTGATCAGCCAGGTCGAGGCGATGTGCGCCAAGCTCCTCGCCAACCCGGTGATGGAGGACTTCACCATCCATGTCCTGGATTGAGGCCCGGCGATGAGGGTCGCCGTCGTCGTGTTCCCGGGGACGAACTGCGAGCACGACGTGGTCCACGCCATGAAGGTCCTCGGTGCTGAGCCCGAGTTGGTCTGGCACCGCGACACCGACCTGGCGGGTGCCGAGGGCATCGTCCTGCCGGGTGGGTTTGCGCACGGCGACTACCTGCGGACGGGAGCCATCGCCCGGTTCTCACCCGTCATGGACCCGGTCGCCGCCATGGCCGACGCCGGAGTCCCCGTGCTCGGGATATGCAACGGGTTCCAGATCATGTGTGAGGCAGGCATGCTTCCCGGCGCTCTCGTCGCCAACCGCGACCTGCGGTTCATTTGCAGACCGGTCCAGCTGCGGGTGGAGTCGACTAATTCGGTGCTCACCCGGGCTGCCAACGTTGGTGACGTTCTTCAGATCCCTCTGAACTCGTATGAGGGCAACTACATCGCCGAACCCGACGACCTCGCCCGCCTCGAGAGCAACGCCGGGATCGCCCTTCGTTACTGCGATGAGGACGGCAAGGTCACCGACGAGTCGAACCCCAACGGCTCCACCAATGGGATTGCCGGCATCGGATCGGGCAACGTGGCAGGTCTGATGCCCCACCCGGAACGAGCCGTCGAGGCGATCCTCGGCTCGACCGACGGACGAGTGTTGCTCGAGTCCTTCGTGGCGTCGCTGGAGGTGGCCGGTGTTTGAGTGGGTTCCCCTGGGCACCGTTGTGCAGGCCCAGATCCAGATCCTCCCCCTGAAGACGGGCGAGAAGCCCTGGCGGATCTATCACCCCGAGTTCATCGCTCCAATCGACCGCTTCACGGTCGAGGCTCCCGGAATCACGGCGGTCGTCGACGGGCAGACGATGCTCGACGTCCACCACCGGGACCATCCGCAATCGCGCCATCGGCCCGGGCGCGCCCTCTCGTTCGGGTTCACCAGTCACTACGACCTCATCGCCGACCACTTCGGGCCCATCGAATCCGGATGCGGTGCTGAGAACCTGATCATCGAAACCGACGAGGTCATCTCGCTCGAAGTCGGAAACGCCGGGTTCGCCATCGACTGTCGCGACGGGACCATCGAGTTCACCCCATCACGACCTGCCCAGCCATGCGCTCCGTTCACCCGCTATCTCCTCGGAACACCCGACGCCTCCGTCGACGACGTCGCCGAGGACCGCGCCACATTGCGCGATGGGGTCCGAGGGTTTGTCGTCTCCACCGACCATCTGACGTCACCCATCTCCCTGGGCGTCGGCGATGTGGTGTACCGGAGGGCGACATGACACAGCCAGCCCATCGTGCGCTGGGGATGACAGACGAGGAGTACGACTCGGTCATCGAGATACTGGACCGTGAGCCACTGAACGCCGAGCTGGCGATGTACTCGGTGATGTGGTCCGAGCATTGCTCCTACAAGTCCTCCCGGGCCCACCTGGGACGCTTCCCGACCGATGCCGAGTGGGTTGTGGTGGGGCCTGGCGAAGGCGCCGGCGTCGTCGACATCGGCGACGGTTGGCTGGCAGCACTGCGTATCGAGTCGCACAACCACCCGTCGTTCGTCGAGCCGTATCAGGGGGCTGCCACTGGAGTCGGTGGCATCCTTCGAGACATCTTCTCGATGGGAGCGCGCCCCATCGCGGTATGGGACCCGTTGCGGTTCGGGCCGCTCGACGATCCGCACAACCGGTACCTCATGAAGGGCGTCGTTGCCGGGATCGCCGGCTACGGCAACGCCGTCGGAGTGCCCACACTGGGCGGAGAAATCGAGTTTGCACCCGAGTACGCCAAGAACCCGCTGGTCAACGTGATGTGTCTCGGGTTGATGAGGGCCGACCAGCTGGTGTTGTCCAAGGCGACCGGCGCAGGCAATGTGGCGATTCTGCTCGGCAACGCCACCGGCCGTGACGGAATCGGCGGTGCTTCCATCCTCGCGTCGGCGTCGTTCGACGAGTCGTCGGGCGCCAAGCGTCCCTCGGTCCAGGTCGGTGATCCGTTCGAGGAGAAGAAACTGATCGAAGCGTGTCTCGAGCTGTACGAGAGAAACCTGGTCGTCGCCGTCCAGGACCTTGGAGCAGCCGGGATCTCGTGTGCGACGAGTGAAGTCGCCGGTGGCAGCGGCATGGGAATGGACGTCGCTCTCGATTCGGTTCACCTGCGCGAGCACGACATGAACCCGGGTGAGGTGCTGATGTCCGAGTCGCAGGAGCGGATGCTCGCCGTGGTGACTCCCGGCGACGTGGATGAAGTGCTGCGACTCGCTGACAAGTGGGAGATCGACGCTGCTGTCATCGGAACGCTCACCGACGGGACACTGTTGCGGGTGAACGCCGGCGGCGAGTTGGTTGCCGAGGTGCCGGCGGCATCGCTCGCCGACGACGCCCCCATCTACAACCGCCCACAGCGGCGCCCCGAAACTCTCGATGCCACCTGGGCGGCTGGTCCGCAGGTTCCGGCCGACCTCGATGTGGCTGAAACCCTCCTCGAGCTTCTCGACGACCCCGCTATCGGGGACCGCTCCTGGATCTACCAACAGTACGACCACCAGTTGTTCCTCAACACCGTCGTTGAGCCCGGTCACGACGGTTCGCTGCTGCGGGTGAAGGGCACCGACAAGGGCCTGTCGGTGTCGACCGACGGCGACGGGATGCGCTGCTTCCTCGACCCACGCCGCGGTTCGGCTCGCATCGTCTACGAAGCGGCACTGAACGTCGCTGTCACTGGTGCGCGCCCGCTGGCATTGGTCGACAACCTCAACTTCGGCAACCCGGAGAAGCCCGAGGTCATGTGGCAGTTCACTGAGTCGGTGGAGGGCTTGTCCGAGGCATGCGAAGCGCTCGGCATTCCTGTCGTTGGAGGCAACGTCTCGTTCTACAACGAGACGGATGGCACCGACATCCTTCCCTCTCCTGTGGTCGGAGTTCTGGGTCTCGCCGACCCGATGCCCGTCCGGCCCCCGCGCCTCGATGCAGCGGCTGACGACATGGAGGTGTGGCTGGTCGGCGCCGAGCAGGAGCCCGACCTGGCCGGGTCAGCCCTGGCACGAGTCGTCCTCGACAATCGATCGGGGCGACCTTTGCCGCCCGACGACGATATCGGACCACGGGTGATCGCCGCGGCTGCCGGTTTGGCGATGAAGTGCCCGGTAGTCCACGACATCTCCTGCGGCGGGCTGGCCGTCGCCATCGCCGAGATCGCCATCAGGTCTGGTGTCGGCATCGCCATCGAGGTCGATGACGCGACCTCGTTGTTCTCCGAAGCCCCTCATCGGCTCGTGGTATGTGCCCCTGCCGGCTCCGGGCTCGAGGATCTCAATGTGCCTGCCCGCAGGATTGGCACTGTCGGGGGCGACGCTGTGGTCTTTGGAGAGGTGTCAGTGCCACTCGCTCGTGCCACCGGCACGTGGCGCAACGCGCTGCGTCGTCGCCTCGACTGACCGGGACTAAGAAGCACACCCAGATAGGTTGAACCCCTCATGACCGACGCCCGCACTGTCTGTTATCGCCACTCGGACCGGCCCACTGGGCTGTCGTGCACCGAGTGCGGTAAGCCCATCTGTGTCGAGTGCTCCCATGACGCCCCTGTCGGGCAGAAGTGCCCCGAATGCGCCCGCCACGAGGGCAGGGGCCGTGTAGTCGACGCCCGCCAGGCGGTGCGAGGACCGTCTTTCGAGACGTCGCCGGTGACCTTCTCGATCATCGCCATCACCGTCGCCGGCTTCCTGTTCACGTCGGTGATCCCATCAGACGCCGGCGACAACCTGTGGCGCGAGCTCGTGTTCTTCGGGCCGTTCGTCGAGGACGGCGAGATCTGGCGCATGCTGACGGTGACGCTGCTCCACGGCTCGTGGCTGCACATCGGGTTCAACATGTACGCGCTGTACCTGTTCGGTCCGATGCTGGAGCGTCAGACCGGGTCAGTCCCGTTCGCTGCGATGTACTACGCATCGGCGGCGACCGGCTCGCTCGCGTCACTGGTCTTTGGTGAGGACGTCCCAGCGGTTGGGGCATCGGGAGCCATCTTCGGTCTCTTCGGTGCCTGGCTGTTCGTCTCCTACAAGATCCGATCGACGCCGGCAGGCCGAGCGATGTTCAACCAGCTGTCGGTGCTGCTGGCGATCAACCTGGCGCTTCCGTTCTTCGTCTCACGGATCGACTGGCGAGCCCACCTCGGCGGGCTCGCCGGTGGCGTTCTCATCGCCTTCCTGTGGAGCCAGCTGGCGGTCGGCCGACCCAACGCCAGGGCGATCCGCACAGTCTCGGCCGGGGCTCTCCTCGTCGCCGCCCTGGTTGTCGGCTTCGTTATCTGACCCGGTCGATGACGCCTGAAGCGCCGCCCCTACAATCGCCGCCAGTGGCGGACGTTCTCTTGAATCGGCCAGGTGAGGCCTGTGGCGTGTTTGGCATCCATGCGCCAGGGGCTGACGTCGCCCGTCTTGCCTACTTCGGTCTGTTCGCGCTGCAGCACCGTGGCCAGGAGTCAGCGGGAATCGCCGTTTCCGACACGGAGACCATGACCGTCTACAAGGACCTCGGCCTGGTTGCCCAGGTCTTCGACGAGGCCACGCTTGCAGGGCTCCGCGGCGACATTGCCATCGGCCACACGCGCTACTCCACGACCGGATCGTCTGTGTGGGCCAACGCCCAGCCGACCTATCGGCAGGTCGGCCAGAACGGCATCGCCCTGGCCCACAACGGGAACCTCACCAACACCCGTGATCTCGCCGACCGGGTGGGCAAACTGTTCGCCACCACCGATTCGGAGCTCATGACTGAGGCGATCGCCCAGGACATGCACAAGAACGAAGCGAACCTGGTCGAGGCCCTCTCCGCGGTGCTCCCGACCTTCGAGGGCGCGTTCACTCTCGCCGTGATGGATCGCACCACCCTGGTCGGAGTCCGCGACCGGTACGGGTTTCGCCCGCTCAGCGTCGGCAAGTTGGGCGATGGCTGGGTGCTTGCATCGGAGTCGGCCGCGTTCGACATCATGGGCGCGACGTTCTTCCGCGACGTCGAACCGGGAGAGATGGTGGTCATCGATGAGCGCGGCATCACCTCGGTTCGTCCCTTCGAGGCCTCCCCCGCCCGGTGGTGTCTTTTCGAGTTCGTCTACTTCGCCCGTCCCGATTCGCTGATCGCCGGCCAGAACATCCACGCCGCCCGCCGCCACATGGGAGAGGCAC
>JABDMN010000073.1 GCA_013001485.1 Acidimicrobiia bacterium | reverse complement strand
GCGATTGGAGGTAGGCCACGATGTCGTCGACCTCGTCATCGGCCAGATAGAAGTTCGGCATCGCCGGCCGCCACCCCTCCACGATCACCGCTCCAGGGTCGACGATCGCCTGACGCAGGTAGGCGGCATCGGCGATCACCGACGTACCGTCCGCGAGGGACCTCTCGGTGCCGGCGATACCGGCCCATGCCGGGGCCAGGGATGTGTCGGTGTCGGCATGACAGGCGACACAGCCAAGATCGCGAACCAGAGCCTCTCCCCTGGATTCCGGAGTATCTCCGGATCCGCAACCGGTCATGGCGACGGCAACTGCCAACAGGATCGCAAGGCGCACCCTCACCCCGTCATCTCCAGCAACAGCGGCAGATCGTGCACCCATTCGCTCTGTCTCGTGCCGAACGGATACACGGTGTACGCCATGCCGTCAGGCGCCCAGACGAACACCTGCCCGGCGTGGGCCATTGCGTAGTCGTCGTCTTCTCCCACCCGGAAGGCCACCGCGACCCCAACAGCTTCCTGAGCGGCTGCGAGTTGCTCGTCCGTGCCGGTGAGGGAGATGAAGGAAGGATTGAAACCTCCCACCCACTGCTCGAGGCGGTCCGGCGTGTCGCGTTCGGGGTCAACCGTGACGAACAGGACCATGCTGTTCCGTCTCACCTCCGGCAGCTTCTCGAAGACAGCGTCTATCTGAGAGAGATGGACCGGACAGATGTCGGGACAGAATGTGTAGCCGAAGTACAGCAACGTCAGCTTGCCATCCGTCTCGGCCTTGAAGTCGAAGGGTTCGCCCGACATCGTCGAGAGCGAGAAGTCGGGTTTCTCGAGGGGAATCGTGTACTCCACGCCCTCGAACCGGGAGTCCGTTCCCGGCCCACCCGAACACGCGGTCACCAGCAACAAGACGAGCACCAGAGTCCGTTTCACCGGGCCACGCTACCGGTCGGTCGGGTTATGCCAATTCCTAGAGCCTGCCCGGGTTCATCTGGTCGTCGAGACCAGTTCCCGAAGTGCGTGCTGTCATGTCGTCGATCTCGATGGCGACCACGACACCGGCCTCTCCGGGCTCGTCTGGCGGCATCTCCAGCCGAGACCTGGTGATGCGCCGGTACTTGTCGCGCAGCAGGCGAATCGCCATCGCTTCAGTCTCCGGGTCATCGACCAGGCGGGCATTTCCGAGTGCGACGATGGACCGCCACTCTCCGGTGGTTTTCTCCCAGGTGCTGACCTCCAGGCAAACGCGGGGATGAGCCTCGATGGCGGACAGCCTCTTCCCCGGAGCAGTCCTCAGGTAGACGGTTCCATCGTTGTGGACGAACGAGCATCCTGTCACGTAGGGATCTCCGTCCGAGACGACACCCAGACGACCAACGGCCTCGTTGTCGAGCAGCAGGTTGGTGCGTTGGCTGGTGAGGTCTCTCATGGGGCTCGAGTGTACCGGTGGCTCACGCAGGCTCTACCGGCTCTGGTGCCTCCAAAGGTGGAGGTTCGGCGATCACCTGATGGCGCTCGATATACGTACTGACGACAGCCTGGAGCGTCGCCGCCGCAGGGAGAGCCATCAGGGCACCAGGGGCACCGAGGAGGCTCGCACCGACGATGGCCGAGCCGAAGGCGATCGCGGGGTGCAACGACATCGTCTGCGCGGTGACTCTCGGACCGATGAGATAGTTCTCGACCTGTTGGTACAAGACGATGAACACGATCACAGCAATAGCCTTCCCCGGGCTCTCGAGTAGAGCGATGAGCACCGGGAGCACGCCGCCGAGGTACGTTCCGACGACAGGCACGAATTGGGACAGCGTTCCCACCCAGACGCCGAGGGGAAGCGCGAAAGGCACACCGATGACCGATAGGACGGCCCACGTCACGAGGGAGGCGAGTCCCGCCAGCAGTGTCCGGCTGTAGAAATAGCCACCGGTCTTCTCGACAGCGATGTCGAGGATGCGGATCATCTCGCGCTGGGCGTCGGGACGGAGCACTGAGAGCAGGGTCCGACGCAGACGGGGCCCATCCGCCGTCAGATAGAAGGTGAAGAGGGCGATGGTGAGCAACTGGAAGACGGAGTTGAGCAAGGCGGTTCCGACGCCAAAGACCCGTCCGGCAATGTCCGTCGCAAAGCCCTCCACGTCACCCTCCAGGGTGGTGAAGGCCTCGCCAAGACGGTCGCCTGAGAATTCGATGCCGATAGTCGACAGCCACTCGGAGATCTGGTCGAGGTACCCAGGAGCCCTGTCGATCAGCTTGGCCGTCTGGTCCACGATCAATGGCACCATCATCGCCAGGAACGTTCCACCGACCACAAACACGAGCAAGAAGAGAACGCCGGTGGCGGCTCCGCGACGCCAGCCCCTCTTGGCGAGATAGGCGACACCGGGCTCGAGAGCCGTCGACAGGAAGAAGGACACGAGGAGAAGAACGAGAAAGCCGCGGAGAACCCGAACGATGCCGAGGGCGAGGATGAAGCCGAGACCGGCGAGGAAGACGAGGAGGATGAGCCTGGGGATCCAGGGAGGCATGCCATCGTCCCCCAAGAGACGAGGCGTCAGTCTGATCCTCTCGGAGTCGGCCACCGCGGGAGCGTAACCCGGCACCCCCAATTCTCCGAGGATCCGATTGCCCTAACGTTGCCTGATGGAGTCGTTGCGCACCCTTCCCAAGGCGGTCCTTCACGACCACCTCGACGGCGGACTCCGCCCGGAGACGATCGTCGAGCTGGCCGACGAGTACGGCTACCAAGGCCTTCCCACCCACGACGCCGACGAACTGAGGCGCTGGTTTCTCCAGGGAGATTCGGGTTCGCTCGAAGCGTATCTGCAGGCCTTCGATCACACCGTGTCGGTGATGCAGACCCGGGAGGCCCTGGAGCGAGTCGCCTTCGAGGCGATCCTCGATCATGCCGCCGATGGGGTGGTCTACGCCGAGCTCCGCTTCGGGCCGTCCCTTCACACCCGGCGCGGGCTCTCCAGACACGAGGCCATCGAGGCCGTTCTCGCCGGCGTCTCTCGAGGAATGGCCCAAACCGACGTCGCTGCCGGGGTGATCGTCTCGGCGCTCCGCCAGGAAGAGGATTCACTGGCCGTTGCCGAAGCCGCCGCCGATTTCGTCGGCGCCGGCCTCATCGGCTTCGACCTCGCCGGCCCCGAGCGGGGCTTCCCGCCAGACGCCCATCTCGCCGCCTGCACCGTCGCCAGGCGTGCTGGTCTCGGCCTCACCATCCACGCCGGCGAGGGAGACGGGCCCCACAGCATCTGGAGAGCGCTCTCGTTGTGTGCCGCTCAACGTATTGGCCACGGTGTCCGCATCATCGAGGAGTGCATCGTCGACAGCCAGGGATCGATCACCAAGCTGGCACCGTTGGCGGCCCGGGTCCGCGATCACCGTGTCCCGCTGGAGGTGTCGATGACGTCGAATCTCCACACCGGGTTGTGGCCCGACGCGGAACACCATCCGATCGGCGCGCTGTACCGGGCCGGGTTTGCCGTCACCATCAACACCGACAACAGGCTGATGTCCGGCATCACCATCACTGATGAGTTCTCCAGCCTCGTCGACAGCCAGGGTTTCACGACAACCGATCTGCTGGCGTGCACGATGGTGGCCCTCGACTCAGGCTTTGGTGACTACGACCAGCGTCGCAGGATCCGGGATGAGGTCGTCAGGCCCGCCTACGCAGACGCCATCTGAGCGTCGAGCCACCCGATCACGTATTCGAGCGCCTCGGGCCCCTC
>JABDMN010000281.1 GCA_013001485.1 Acidimicrobiia bacterium | reverse complement strand
ACCGGGCCGAGGAGTGCTCGGGTGTCGTCACCGGCGCAGTGCTGGTCAATCACTTTTCGCCTGGCTCCTACGTCGAGCTCCCCGGAACGCCGGTGCCCGTCGAGTTCATGTTGACCGTGGAACCGCTGCTTCCGTAGTCGCGATGCCGGGCGTCGGCCTGAGTTCTGGCCGGCGCTCGACCTCTAGAACACCGAGGCAGCCGACGCGAGAGTCTCGCCCCAGAAGTGGGCCCGTTCTGTCTCGCCGTCAAGCAGGGGACCGGTCATGCCGCCGACGTCGAAGGTCTCGGCCTCGAGGACGATGCGGGTCCCCTTCTTGCGCAGCTTCTTTTGGGCTTTCCTGGATGCGGCGCCAGGCAGAGAAGGCTTGTCGACCTTGGTGTCGAAGGTGGCGCATGCCAACCCGGCCTGATCGATGCGGACGGCAGCGATCCACTCCCTGATCCCGATGCTCTCTGAGATCAACGCCTTGTCGGTCTCGGCGAACGCCGCCTCCCGTGACTGGGGACGGCTCATCCCGAACTGGTGGGTCGGGCCACCGACCACGAGAAGGTCGAGGTTGTTGAGGGCCGTGGGCGCCGATCCGACTTCGAGGATCTCGACATCCATGCTCTCGGCGAGGCCTTTGGCGATCGACTCGGCGATCGACTGCGTGTTACCAAACATCGATTCGTAGACGACGAGTGCCTTCATGGCGCGCTTCCTTTGCAATAGGGATGACCCGATAACCATCGGCACATATCAGGGTCCGCAATAGGGGCCAAAGGTCCCGCAGACTTGCGCTGGCCGATAGCTCTCATGAAGACAGGCTCGACTGCCGACAAATACAGCTATGCAAGACCGCATCTTGCCCCCGATGTCCGGCGCGCCCTTGCGGCCAAGCGAAGCTGCGGCCGAAGCCGACCTGTGGAGCCATATCGACAGGCGAATCGTGACGCTGGCAACAGCGGCTGCAGCGCTGTTCTATCTGATTCTGACAATCGGTGGAGTCGTGACCGGGGACTCGAATCTCCTGGCCCAGAGCGTCTCGCCAGCAATCGTTGGCGGGTCCGGACTTGTGATGCTCGCGCTCGGTAAGCCGGTCCCGCTGGTCCAGATCGGCTTGGGGGTCGCCGGTTTGCTGATCTATGTATCGATCAGCCCGGACGATCTTCCAGGCAACCCACTGATCGGTCTGTTGATCATGGCGATCGTTGCCGCGGCGCTCGGCCACCACCACGTCATGCTCATCGGGTCAGTCGCGATCGCGACCCTCGGGATCACCGGGTACCTGTGGCATGCCGAGGGAACAAGCTCGGCTGACCGAGTTGTCATGTCGTTCAGCCTCATTGCCGCATACGTGATCATCGGCTGGCTCCTCGGCTACCTCCGGTCTCAGTCCAGGGTCGCCCGGTCCAAGCTCCATACGCTGCTCGCTTCCAAGGATCAGTTTCTTGCCACGGTAAGCCACGAACTCCGAACCCCTGTCACCACCGTCGTCGGCTTGACCTCCGAGCTCCGAGATCGGTGGGATGAGTTCACCCAGGCAGAGCTCGATGAGTTCATGAGGATGATGGCCGACAGCTCGTCGGACATCGCCGACCTCATCGAGGATCTCCTGGTCGCCCGAGCCGACATCTTTGAGATCCAGATTCACAAGCGCGACATCGGTCTTCTCGAAGCCATCGAGCCCGTTCTCGCCGAACCTATGAACCGCAGCATCGATCTGTCGAAGTGTCCCCAGGTCAGTGTCGTGGCCGACCCGTTGCGGGTTCGACAAGTGATCCGAAATCTCCTGACCAACGCCAAGCGTTACGGCGGAACGTCGATCAGGATGACCGCCACGTGTACCGAATCCTGGGCAGCCATCGACGTTCGAGATGATGGAGCGCCGATACCGCTTGCTGAGCGGGACGAGATCTTCGAGCCGTACCACCGGTCCGGAAAGATCGAAGGAGTCCCCGGTTCCTTTGGCATCGGCCTCACCGTTGCACGGCGTCTCGCACGGCTGATGGATGGTGACCTCACCTACGACCACGACGGCAGTGAGGCGATCTTCACATTGACACTTCCCCTGGCCGTTGTGCCGGTATCGGTTGCCTGACCGTCGTCAGGGGGCGATGGGCTGGCGGATGATGGTCCGGTTCTTCTCGGGCGCCGAGCGGCGGGGGTCGGTCAGGTAGATCTCGTGGTGCTTGCCGGTGAGGTTGTATCCCTCGGTTTCGATGAAGTCGTGGAGCCTCTCGATGGTCGGCGCTTCGTCGGCGTATGGGCCGTGGTGCATGATCTGGGCGGCGAGGCCGTCGCCAAACTGCTCGACCCGGGCTATCGATCCGAGCGGCAGCTTCTTTATCTCGGTGACTGTAGGGAGTACGGCGGCTGCCATCTCCGGGGTCACGGCGTCGGGGAGGCAGATCACTGAAGTCCACAGCCAGCCCGACTTGTCGTCGATCGTGAAGTCGCTCATGTCGGGCACCCACCACAGACCCTCGAGCGGCATCACGGTGTATGCCTCGCCCGTCGCGTCCTTGATCGCCTTGCGGAGCCCGTATGCGAGGGGGTAGATGGAGGCCACAGCTTCGGCGTACATCTGTGACGTGTTGGGGTCACCCTCCCCATCGATCATCAGGTGGGGCCGCTGCGGAACGTCGACGATTTCCGGGTCCCGAGCCGCTGTGTAGTGCTCGCGGTAGAGCTTCTTGAGGTCTGTCATGTCCTCGATCTTTGCCAGACCGTTTCGCAAAGGCCAGGGCCATTGGCCCTGAGGCGACTGGTGGATCAGGGGACCACCGACCCCGTTTCGGTCCCTCTTGGCCCTATCGCGACGTGTGCTCGATCCATACGCTCACTGCATGGATCGCCCCATCGTCGGCCTCGCCGGAATCGCCGTGTGGGACATCGTCTTTCACATGGACAGCGTGCCCAGCGAACCGGGCAAGTACCGGGCCTTCCGTCGCTTCGAGATCGGCGGGGGAGTCGCCGCCAACGCAGCCGTG
>JABDMN010000052.1 GCA_013001485.1 Acidimicrobiia bacterium | reverse complement strand
GGAAAGTGAGCGCGTCGGCTTCGAGGCGGGCCGTGGTGAGGAGGTCCTCGACCATCCTCGAGAGGTCCGAAGCCTCGTTCGAGATCATGCCGGCCAGCTCACGGCCCTCCTCGTCTACACCTTCGTGCTCTTCGAGGAGCTGGGAGAGGCCGTAGATCGAAGTGAGCGGAGTTCGGAACTCGTGAGATGCGTTCGCCACGAAGTCGTCGCGAGCCTTCGACACCTCGCGCTCGGCATCGATTCGCACCTCGAGCTCGGCCTGCCGCTGCTGGCGGCGGACGACCTCGCGGTAGATGACGATGACGGCGAGCGGGATCAACAGAGCGACGAGGAGCCGGGCGATGTCACCCCACCAGGCGACACGCGAGTCGGCGGCGAACACTGCCGACCGCTGAACGTCGAGCTCACCAGACAGGTGGCCGACCATCGACGAGTACGCGGGGTTGGCTTCGGCGGCAGCGACATCCTGGGCCTCGGTGAACGAGCCCGCTTCGACGAGGTCGAGGATCCGGCCGGTCGAGCCGGCGAAGGCAACGGTGTCAGCCTCGAGCTCGGGCGACACCCGGTCGCGCTCGGCGAGGAGTGCCATGCCGTCGGCGAGCAGCACGAGTCCTTGGCGTGCTCCTTCGACGTTCTCGGCTCGTGACTCAGATGTGTCTGCGCGGAACTGTGTCTCTACCTGGCCGAGGTGCACGGCGAAGGCGGCCTGGGCCTGTGTGGTGTTCGCAACGAGGAGAGCGTCATCGACGATGTGAAGGTTCTGGGCTTGGGCAGTGATCCGCCGTGTGCCCTCGGATACGGCAAACACGACACCAGACACGATGAACAGCACACCTGCCACGATGAGCGTGATCACGATGCCGCGTGACAATTTCTTCTTCTTGGTGCGCTGCACCGGCGACGGCAAACTCATGTAGCCGATTAACGGCCGTTTGGTGCCCCTGGTTGAGCGATTAACTAGCTAGCGACCCGTTTTGGGTCACACCGTCACCCGGACCGCATATCGCAACATGGCGCCCACTTCGTCGTCCGCAAGCGGAGTCGCTGCCAACACGTTGCGCACTGTTCCCCCAGATCCCCTCACGGCATCGGAGAGGGCATCGAGGATGTCGGGTACATCTCGCATCGCTTCACCGCACGCCGGGCACAGGCCGGCTTCAGTGTCGACCAGCCACGAGCACGTGGAGCACTGTCTTCCGGGCTGCGTTTGACCAGCCTGAATGATCACCGTGTCGACGGCGCGCTGGTTGGCGGCCTCGAGAACCCGGTGCAGTCCGACCACGGCCAGGCCGCCGGAGCGGGCGGTGTCGAACAGGCGCTCGACCAGAGCCTCCTCATGGCCCTGGTCGTGAGCTGCCGACAGCTCCTGACAGAACTGCCCCACCACCGCCGGGGTCATCGTTGCCGGGTCAATAGTGAATGTCCCGGCGAGCCGGTTGTCGAGATCGGGGTGCACCACCGCATGGAGACCGTCGACGTGCTGTTGAGGCCCACCGAGCAACAACAGGTCGAAGTCCTCCTCTTTGAGGAGCTGATGCAGTCGGGTCGCGACGTCCTTATAGAAGCGCCCGGCGACCTCGTCGGCACGGTTGCGATTGCGGTGCTCCTCGTAGCCGGAGAAGCCGCCGTAGTTCGACTTGCGGATCTCTTCCTCGGCCATCTCCTCCCACGACTCCAAGTCGCCGCCGTAGAAACGGAAGATCGATGCCTTGCGACGGTCGATGACCACTGCGCAATAGTGATGGAGATGGTCGAGCGTGGTCTCCAACGGCCGGGTGTACGGGTGGTCGTCGACGATCAATCTGTCGCGGACTCGCAGCGGAAGTGCCATCCGCTCGTCGATCGATTGGGCTCCCGACAAGAACACGGCCATGCCGTTGCCCCGGCCAAGCTCGCCTCCCATCGACTCGAGAGTGTCGAGGTCGGCAGCCAGCGCACGAGCATCGGCGCGCTCCATGTCTTCGACGAGTCGGCGGGCTGGGGCGGTGAGTTCCTTGATGCGTGCCGAGACCCCGCGTAGCTCATCGAGGTCAGCTCCGAGGCCCAGATACAGCGAGACGACCGGTCCGGTCCCTCCGCCCAAACTCCGAACCCTCTCCACCGTGTCCGCCGAGAGCACTGGGCACCTCCATGGGGTCGCGTATCTCGACACTACCGAAATGAAGTGCGCCAACCAGGGGCCGATGGCCCACGATGAGGGGGTTCCAAAAACCAAGACGGCCCGGAGAATCTCCGGACCGTCTCGTGCCCCTTAACTCCGCTCGACTCAGAGCCCCAAGGGCGGCCAACAGGCTAGGCAGCGGCACCTAGCCGCTGTCCACAGCGCGAAAACTGGCGGTAGTGGCCTGCATGGTCGGGATGGCTGTGGCAGGCTTGAGACCGTGATCATCGGAGTGCCCACAGAGATCAAGCCCGAGGAGTATCGGGTCGCCATCACACCCGTCGGGGTTCGTGAACTCACGGCCGGGGGACACCGCGTTGTCATCCAGGAGGACGCCGGCCTCGGCTCGGCGATCAGCAACGACGACTTCGCCGCCATCGGCGCGCAGATCATGCCCGACGCCGCCAGCGTCTTCGCCGAGGCCGACCTCATCCTGAAGGTGAAAGAGCCCCAGCTCTCCGAGGTCGAGATGCTCGAAGAGCGGCACATGCTGTTCACGTTCTTGCACCTCGCTGCCTATCCGGAGATCGCCAGGGCGCTGCTCGACAGCGGAGCCACGGCCGTCGCCTACGAGACAGTCGAGCTGGACTCCGGAGCACTGCCGCTGCTTGCCCCGATGTCTGAGATCGCCGGCCGCATGGCCGCCCAATCGGGAGCCCACCACCTCGAACGCCCCCATGGCGGCCGCGGTGTGCTGATTGGTGGAGTTGCCGGAGTCGCACCCGCCCACGTCGTCGTCCTCGGCGCGGGCATGGCCGGCACGAACGCGGCAATGGTTGCCGCCGGCATGGGGGCCGACGTGACGATCCTCGACATCAACATCGGGAAGCTGCGCCACATCGACGAGCTGTACCGCTCGGCAATGGTGACGGTTCGTTCCTCGATCCATGCCGTGGAACAGTTCGTCTCCGAAGCCGACCTGGTGGTCGGCGCCGTCCTCGTCCCTGGGGCCCGGGCACCCGTGGTCGTCTCCGAAGAGATGGTCGCGACGATGCGTCCCGGCTCGGTGATCGTCGACATCTCGATCGACCAGGGCGGATGCATCGAGACCGCCCACGAGACCACCCATCACGACCCCACATACCTGGTTCACGACGTCGTCCACTACGCCGTCGGCAACATCCCCGGCGCGGTCCCCAATACGGCGACCTTTGCGCTCACCAATGCCACCCTCCCCTACGTCGTCGCTCTGGCAGGCGGCTACCACGAGGCCGCAGCGCGTCACCCCGAGCTTGTCCCGGGAGTCAACGTGGCCAAGGGCGAGGTGACCCATCGTGCGGTCGCCGAGGCTCTCGGTGTGGACTCGACTCCGGCCGATCAGGTTCTCTGACCCCAGAGACCGGCGACCAACGCCTCGGTGATCTGCTCCATCATCCAGCCCAGATGATGGATCACCATCTGGGCTCGCGGGCTCGACGCTGATGGCTCGGGCATCGAACCACCGGGGTCGTCGAGCAATC
>JABDMN010000042.1 GCA_013001485.1 Acidimicrobiia bacterium | reverse complement strand
GCCGAGACCGCGTCGACCACCCGCGAGCCGACGGGGACGGTGACGACACCCGGGTTGACCACCGCCCCGGCGACATGAACGGTGATCGCCTCCAAAGCGGCGGGGCCGGCGGTGACTTCGATCAGCGGAGGCGGTGCCGGCTCGGCGCGCGTCGTCCACCATCCGCCAACGACGACGGACACGACCACAAGACCGAGAACAAGAGGGCGCCGATCCACCGCCCGACCACTATCAAGCCTCGCCGGCGCGTTCCAGGGGGACGTTCAGGCGACGAACAGCTGGACGACGGCCAGCGCGTTGACACCCATGTGGGCATAGATCGCACGTGACAGGTCACCCGTGCTCACCGCGAGGTACCCGAAGAGGACCCCGAGAACGAAGAGGGCCGGGACGGCGAAGACCGCATCGGGGTCGGTGAGATGGGACAGGGCGAAGGCTGCGCCCGACATGAGGACCGCAGGAGTGGAGCCAAACCGGCGCATCAACGCCGCCAGCAACACCCCACGAAAGAGCATCTCCTCGACGATCGGAGCGACCACCACCACGACGAGCACGACGACGATCCCTCCGACCACGCCAGGCGAATCGCGCACGAGCTCGACCACCCCTTGCTCTTCGGGGTCGATGCCGAGCCAGTCGAAGATGACGGCAACGAGCAGGGCCAGAGCCAGCGCGGCCCCGATCCCCAGGAACAGCGCCCAGATGTCTTCGAACCGAACTCGCAGCCCGTAGTCGGTGGTCAGGCTTCCCGAGGCCCGGCGGCGGCCGTAGAACACCATGAAGCCGAAGGCCCCCAGGAACTGCCCGCCGGCCAGGTAGGCCAGCTGCGCAGTCCCCGAGGCATCTCCGGGGACGGCGATGAGGAGCACCACGGCACCGAGGAAAGCTCCACCGATCATCGCAACGAAGATGGCGAAGAAGTCTGCGTACCTCCAGCCCGGCTCGGGGAGGTACGTGGTCATCGATCGATGATCTCGTCGGCGATGCGACGGGCCTCGACCTCGAGCCCGATGTCCCGGTAGCTGTCCCAATGACCCTTCCGGGAGCGACGGCCCTGCAGGTAGTCGCCGACGTATTGGCGCAGGTGGCCGACTCCCCCTTCCCGCCTCCACTGCTCGATGTGGACCAGCTCGTGGACGATCAGCCGGGCGAGCTCGTCGACGGGTCGAGCCAGGGTCTCGGGATGTACGTAGATCGCCCACGGCATCGCCACGGCGACGATGCCCCTCGCCCAGGTGGCACGAAACGCCCGACCGGCTGACCGGACCGCCACGGTCCCAGGGTCGACATGAGGCAGCCGCTCTTCGACGTCAGAGAGCGGGACGCCGGCTCGAATCAGGTAGTCCCCGGCGGTTTGCATGCCGCGTCAGACGACGAGGCTGACGATGTTCGGGGGGCGAGCGATGATCTTCTTCGGCTCTTTGCCTCCGAGGTGCCCCTGAACCTTCTCCGAGGCGAGAGCCAATGCGACGGCATCGTCCTCGGAGATCTCGGCGTCGACTTCGATGCGGTCTCGCACCTTGCCGTTGACCTGCACGACCATGGTGACCTGCTGGAGCGTGGCGAGCTCGGGATCGAATCGGGGCCAATCGACGAGGGCGATCATCTCGTCACGGCCACGCATTTCCCACAACTCATGAGCGATGTGCGGCGCCATCGGCGACAGCATTTGCAGCAGCATGTCGTAGGCGAGGTCGAAGCTCGCCTGGTGGCCGCCCTCATCTGACCTCAGGTAGCCGGCGAGCCCATTGGACAACTCCATCATCGCCGCCACGGCGGTGTTGAACCGGAACCGATCGATGTCCTCTGTGACCTTCTTCAGCGTCCGGTGGGCGAGACGCACGATCTCGATGTCGTTGGCGGTCTCGTCACGAGAGCTGACGGTGCCGATCTGTCCTGTCCCCATGCGCCACACCCGGTCGAGGAAGCGGGCCGTGCCGTCGACGCCGCGGTCGGACCAGACGGCGTCGTCGGTGGGAGGGCCGATGAACAGCTCGTAGAGCCGCATCGCATCGGCGCCAAACCGCTCGTAGAGCGCGTCGGGCGAGACCACATTGCCCTTCGACTTCGACATCTTCGCCCCGTCCTTCACGATCATCCCCTGGGTGAAGAGCCTGGCGAACGGCTCGGCGACGTCGACGAGGCCCATGTCGTTGAGCACTTTCGTGACGAAGCGGGCGTAGAGCAGGTGGAGCACGGCGTGCTCGACCCCGCCGATGTACTGGTCGACGGGCATCCAGTACCGGACCTTCTCGGGATCGAAGATGGCGTCGTCGTTGTCGGGGTCGCAGTATCGGAGGAAGTACCACGACGAGTCGACGAACGTGTCCATCGTGTCGGTCTCGCGCCGGGCGGGGCCACCGCACTTCGGGCACTCGACCTCGACGAACTCGGGCACCGCGGCGAGCGGCGATTGGCCCTGCGGGGCGTAGTCGTCGACGTCGGGGTGGAGCACGGGAAGGTCGCTCTCGGGGACGGGCACCAACCCGTCATCGGGACAGGTGATCATCGGGATCGGCGTACCCCAGTAGCGCTGGCGGGACACGAGCCAGTCGCGCAGCCGCCAGTTGATCGTGCGGCGTCCGATGCCCTTCTGCTCGAACCAGTCGATGATCTTCGACTTCGCCTCCTCGATCTCCAGCCCGTCGAGGAAGCCGGAGTTGATGGCAGCCCCTTCGCCGGTGTAGGCCTCTCCTTCGAAGTCCTCGGGAGGCTGGACGGTGCGGACGATGTCGATGCCGTACTTGGCGGCGAAGTCCCAGTCACGCTGGTCCTGGCCGGGCACCGCCATGATCGCCCCGGTGCCGTATCCCATCAGCACGTAGTCGGCGATGTACAGCGGCATGTCCTTGCCGTTCACCGGGTTCACGGCATAGCGACCGGTGAACACACCGGTCTTTGATCCCTCCGACATCCGCTCCAGCTCGCTGTGGTGTGAGGCGGCTTCGATATAGGCCTCGGCCTCGGCCTGAGTGTCACTGCCCTCGATGAGGGCCGGCACCAGCGGATGCTCCGGGGCCAGCACGGCGAATGTCATTCCGAACGATGTGTCGGGTCGGGTGGTGAACACGTCGAACGAGAGATCTCTGCCCTTCGCCTCCGTGGCGAAGGGTGCGTCCTTCACCTGCATCGTGAAGGTGGCTCCATCGGATCGGCCGATCCAGTTGCGCTGCATGGTGCGGACTCGTTCGGGCCACTCGTCGAGCTGATCGAGGTCATCGAGGAGACGCTGGGCGTAGTCGGTGATCTTCCAATACCACTGAGCCAGGTTGCGGCGTTCGACCGGCGTGTCGCAGCGCTCGCACAGGCCGTCGACCACCTGCTCGTTGGCGAGCACGGTCTGATCCTTGGGGCACCAGTTGACCGGAGCGTCGGCCTTGTAGGAGAGGCCACGTTCGTAGAGCTGCAGAAACAGCCACTGGTTCCAGCGGTAGTACTCGGGACGATGGACCGCGACTTCACGCGACCAGTCGTACACCGCACCGAGCCGACGAAGCTGGACCTTCATCTGGTCGATCTTCTGATCGGTGAACACTCGTGGGTGGGTGCCGGTCTTGATGGCAGCGTTCTCGGCAGGCAGACCGAACGAATCCCACCCCATTGGGGAGAGAACGTTGAATCCCCGCATCCGCTTGTAGCGGGTCAACAGGTCGGTGTAGGTGTAGTTGCGGAGGTGTCCCACATGCAGGTCGCCCGACGGATACGGGTACATCTGCACGTTGTAGAACTTGGGACGCGTCGGATCCTCGGTGGCGTGGAAGGTCTCGTCCTTCTCCCACCGGTCCTGCCACTTCCGCTCGATTGCGGTGAAGTCATACGAAGCCATGGGGCGAGAAGGTTAGCGACGGCTTCAGAACGCCAGGTTTGTGTACTGGTCGAGAGCATCGGGGTTGGCGAGGGCCTCACGGTTAACCACGACTTCCCCGGCGATCGTGCGGGCGACAGCCTTCTCGACCTTCTTGCCAGAGATCGTGTACGGAACGGCATCGACGGCGAAGACCCAGCGTGGGACATGGCGCGGTGAGGTCTGCGTGCGGATTCGGTCCTTGACGGCAGCCACCAGGCGGTCGTCGAGTTCGACTCCGGCGGCGAGGACGACACAGAGCACGACCTCGACGTCGCCTCCGGTCTCCCGGCCCACGACGACGGCGTCGTCGACTTCGGCCATGGCCTCGATGGATCTATAGATCTCGGCGGTGCCGATTCGGACTCCACCCGGATTGAGGGTGGTGTCGGATCGGCCGTAGATGACGACGCCACCTTCGGGAGTGATCTCGATGAAGTCTCCGTGAGTCCACACATCCGGGAACTGTTCGAAATAGGCAGCCCGGTATCGAGAGCCATCGGGGTCGTTCCAGAAGCCAACCGGCATCGATGGAAACGGGGCAGTGCACACCAGCTCTCCCTTGCGACCCACGCCCGGCTCTCCGCTGTCGTCGAACGCAGCGACTGCCATGCCCAGGGCCCGGCTCTGGAGCTCGCCGCGGCGCACAGGCAGGGTCGGGGCGCCAAGGGCGAAACAGCCGATGATGTCCGTCCCCCCCGAGATCGATGCGAGCTGAACGTCATCCGATACGTGGCCATACACCCAATCGAACTGCGCGGGGTTGAGCGGGGCGCCGGTTGAGCCGAGCCAGCGAACTCCACCAAGGTCGGCGATGGAAGCCGGCTCGATACCGGCGTTCTCATTGGCGGCAAGGAACTTCGGGCTGGTGCCGAAATGGGTGATGCCGACATCGGCGGCGAGGCGCCACAAGGCGCCGAGATCCGGGTGCGAAGGGCTCCCGTCGTACAGCACGAGGGCCGACTCTGAAGCCAAAGCGCTCACCAACCAGTTCCACATCATCCATCCACAGGTGGTGAACCAGAAGGCTGTGTCGCCAGGCCGAACATCGCTGTGGAGCTGGTGCTCGCACAGATGCTTGAGCAGGGTCCCGCCGACGCCATGAACGATCGACTTCGGCGGGCCCGTGGTTCCCGAGGAGTACATGATGAACAGCGGATGATCGAACGGGACCCGCGTGAACTCGGGTTCGGCAGGTGGTCCTCCCGCCACATCGTCCCAAGGCAGCACAGCCATATCACCTAGGTCGGGCCGTGACCCAACGACATCGACCAGAGCGACTGCCTCCAGCCCATCCAGGGCACCAACGACGGAAGACAGCGTGTTGGCAAGGTCGAACGTCTTGCCGTTGTAGCGATACCCATCGACCGAAACGAGAACCTTGGGATCGATCTGCCCGAATCGATCGACGACGCCCATAGGACCGAAGTCAGGAGAACATGAGGACCATGCAGCGCCCAGCGCAGCTGTGGCCAACATCGCCACCAGCGCCTCTATGCCGTTGGACATCAGGCCGGCGACCCGGTCCCCCTTCTGGACGCCGAGGTCGGCGAAGGATCGTTGAACCCGGCCAACCAGAGCCGCCAGCTCAGCCCTGGTGAGCGTGACGGCTGACCCCGACTCGTCCACGCCGACAACAGCGCGCCGGTCATCGGGATGACGCAGCAGGTTCTCGGCGTAGTTGAGACGGGCATCGGGGAACCATCGGGTATCGAACATTCCGGTTCCGGAGACGACCAGGCTGCCCCTGTCACCGACCACATCGCAGAAGTCCCACACCGCGCCCCAGAACTCACCCGGGTTGTCGACGGACCAGTCCCACAGCTCGTCGTAGGTGGCCGGCGGAACCACATCCAGGAACGCGGTCACCATGGCCTCTCCGACCCTCTCGGAATCTGGTTCCCACATCACCTCAGACATCGGAACCAAAGGTACCGTGACCGACATGAAGTGGCACCTGGATCACGTCCAGCTCGCCTGCCCACCGGGAGGCGAAGAACTCGCACGCCGGTTCTATGGCGATCTTCTGGGTATGTCTGAGATCGCCAAGCCGCCCGAGCTCGCCAAACGAGGCGGATGCTGGTTCCGTCGCGACAGTCTCGAAGTCCACGTGGGCGTCGACGACCCGTTCACGCCGGCCACGAAGGCACACCCGGGAATAGCGGTCCCCGACCTCGACGAACTGTCGGCAAGCCTCGAGGCAGCCGGACACACCGTCGTTTGGGACCGTGGCCAGACCATTCCCGGACGTGACCGACTCCACACGAACGATCCCTTCGGCAACCGCATCGAGTTCATCCAGGACTGATCGGGAACCTGCCGCAGAGTTGCGAACGTCACAGAGGCGAATCTCAAAAGGAGACAGCCATGCGTCGCACACTGCCCATCGTTCTACTTGCCATCGCTTTGACAGCTGCCGGTTGCGCCGCCGACGACGGGGCATCCGACCCCACTCTGGCCGGACTGGTCGGCGCCCGGACGGGTACGCTCGCCGACGTGAACAGCGGAGGCGGAATCACCGTCAGCGGTCTTGGCAAGGTCACCGGAACCCCGGACACCCTGACCCTGTCCGTCGGGGTGTCGGTATTGCGTGACACTGTCAGCGATGCTGTCGACGACGCCGCCGGCAAGGCCGACGCGTTGTTGACGCGGCTACGGGAGTTCGGAATCGCCGACGAGGACTTCCAGACGAGCAACTTCTCGATCTATCCCGAGTACGACTGGCGCAACGACCAGCGCCGGCTCACCGGGTACCGGGTCACCAACCAGCTGACTGTGAAGATTCGGGACCTCGACCGGGCCGGCGAGATCGTCGAAGCTGCCGCAACCGAGGCCGGCGACGAAGTCGTCGTGAACGGGGTCTCGTTCTCGATCGAGGACAACGAGGCCATGATCGAGGCCGCCCGCGAAGCGGCCTGGACCGATGCCTTCGACAAGGCCAGCCAACTCGCCGGTCTTGCAGGCGTGACCCTTGGCGCTCCGACGTCGATCACCGAGACCTTCGCACCGTCGCCGTCACCTCTGGTCTACGCCGAGCGGGCATATGCCGCCGACGCAGCCACCACCCCGTTCGAACCCGGTAGCGAGCAAGTGACCGTGTCGGTCACCGTTGTGTTCGCCATCGGGTAGAACGAAGGACCCCAGGCACCTGATATCCTGCCAGGCCGAAATGGGGCTGTAGCTCAGCCCGGCAGAGCACCTGCATGGCATGCAGGGGGTCAGG
>JABDMN010000031.1 GCA_013001485.1 Acidimicrobiia bacterium | reverse complement strand
TTGCTGCAGTCCGCTTCATCGTCGAACTGATGCCAGGCACCGAGACTCCTGAGGTTGTCGAGTCGCACACGCTGTGGTCGGGGCTCGGGTATGTGCTGGCGGCGCTTGTTCTGTTCGCCGTCGTTGGCATCATCATCGCCCTCGTCAATCGGAAGGACCCAACGCCATGAGTGTGTCTCGTGACGACCTCGAAGCGAAGCTCCGGGAGATCGAGTCGGTTGTCGACGAGACCCGGGAGGAAGCTCGCAGCATCACGCTTGCCATCGTCGGCGTCGTGGTCCTAGCCGTATTCGTCGCCTTCCTGATGGGCCGCCGCAAGGGCAGCAAGAAGGTCGGCGGCGCCCGCGTCGAGGTGTACAAGCTGAAGTGAAAGAGCTCTACAGCCGCTTCTTTGGCTCCTTCTCGCCGTCCCGAGTCGTACCGAACCGCATTGTCTGGCTCGGGCTCAGCGAACTCGCGAGAGGAGCTCGAACCCGGCGCCCCTTCGGCTTCGGCGCAGGGCTCGCCCTGGCACTCTTCGGGTATCTGAGGTCCCGCGATCGCGACGGAGACGAGCTGCTGTTCGTCAAGAAGATCAAGCAGGACCATGGCCTGACGATTCGTGTGGTTCGTGGCGACGAGGTTGTCGATTCCGTCGACGTCTCACCTACGATGAACTGATGCGCAGCGCCCGGAGCAGACAGATCGTTGTGTGGGTCATCGTCGTGGCGATGGTCGCCAGCCTGATTGCCGGTGTCGTCGCGACCTTCGCCTCCTGACCATGTCAGCGCCTCTCGCGGCCGGTGACCCCTGCCTGCTCTTCGATTCGAAGGGCCGTCGCTACCTCATGAATCTCACACCGGGCCGGGTGTTCCAATATCACCTGGGCTCACTACCTCACGACGACATCATCGGCACCGGCGATGGATCGATACACACCTCCTCGAAGGGCTCCCGCCTGACCGCCATCCGCCCGCGGCTGTCGGACTACGTGCTCAAGATGGAGCGCGGAGCGCAAGTCGTTTACCCAAAGGACGCCGGCTGGGTGCTGGTGAGCGCCGACATCGGCCCCGGGATGACGGTCCTGGAAGCCGGAACAGGATCAGGAGCGCTTGCGATGGTGTTGGCCCGCGCTGTTGGACCAACGGGACGAGTCGTTTCGGTGGAACGGCGGGACGACCATCACGCTCACGCGTCTCGTCGTATCGCCGGATTCTTCGGTGAGGTCCCACCACAGCTCGAGCTCCGCCAGGGAGCAGTCGAGGACGTGATCGCGGAGATCGCTCCCGACCGGCTGGTTCTCGACATCCCGGAGCCCTGGCACATCGTGCCGGAAGCAGCTGAAACGATGCCAGACGGGAGCGTCTACTGCGCCTACCTGCCAACGGTGCCACAGGTTCAGGAGACTCGTCGCGCCATGGCTGCGACGAAACGATTCATCGACGTGGTGACGGTCGAGGTGCTGGTCCGTGAGTGGCCGATAGAAGGACGCTCGGTGCGGCCGGCGCACCGAATGGTGGGTCACACCGGGTTCATCACCACTGGTCGCAAGATTGCAGGCGCGCCTGTCTCAGCTACAGATCAGGAAGAGTAAGCGTCGCTCAGACGCCCGCTCCTACGGCTCGATGAAGATGCACTCTCCGGGGCACTCTTCAGCAGACTCGACGACGAGATCCAACTGCCCGTCGGGGATGGCGGCTAGTCCAGCGGCTCCCTCGGCGTTGCCCTCGGCTGCGGCGAAGATCGTGTCTCCCTCCCGCACATAGGCGAGGCCGTCGTCGAGGAGCACGAAGACGTCAGGAGCGATCTCCTCACACAGGCCATCGCCTGTGCACAGGTCCTGGTCGATCCACACCTTCATGTCGTTGATCCCTTTCAATCGGCGCCGAGCGAGTGTACCTCCGCGCAGTTCGGTATCGGAACTTTGAAGTCGCGGTGATCAAGACCCGGCTTATGGGGCCGATAGACGTTCAAGGTCAAAACAGGTCACTCGTATACTGACCGACGAGTCGGCGTCCCCGTCGGCCGTGAAACGTCAGCCGGAGGAGCGCTGTGGAAGCACACGACGACCAGGTCAGACAGCTCAAGAGCACCATCGAGACGCTCGAGGAAGAGCTCTCGGCCCTGCGTCGTCGTCTCCAGGATGCCCCCCGTCGGGTCCGTGTGCTCGAGGAACGGCTCCTCGAATCGAAGGACCGCCTCGCGCAGGCCGCGTCACAGAACCAGAAGCTGAGCGCTGCGATCGAAGAGACCCGGGAGCAGCTGGCGTTGCTCCGGGACGAGGTCGAGAAGCTCACCGCCCCACCCAATCCTTTTGGCACCGTGCTCCAGATCAACGAGGACGGCACAGCCGACGTGTTCACCGGCGGGCGCAAGATGCGGGTGAACGTCGAACCGACCATCGAGATCAAAGAGTTGGAGCGCGGCCAGGAGGTCTACCTGAACGAGGCCTTCACGGTTGTCGGAACCCGCCACTTCGATTCCGGTGGCGAGGTCGTCACCGTGAAAGAGGTGATGAGCGACGGGCGCCTCATCATCCTGGGCCGGGCTGACGAGGAACGAGTTGTCGAGCAGGCAGGTGTCCTCGACGGCGTCTTCCTGCGAGTTGGCGATCACATCCGCATCGACCCCAAGACCGGCCTCGCATTCGAGAAGCTGGTGCGGCCCGAGGTCGAGGAGCTCGTGCTCGAAGAGGTCCCGGACATCACCTACCACCAGATCGGTGGTCTCGGGGGCCAGATCGAGGCGATTCAGGATGCCGTCGAGCTTCCCTACGTCCACAAGGACCGGTTCGACGAGTACTTCCTGGCTGCCCCCAAGGGAGTTCTGCTCTACGGCCCGCCGGGCTGTGGCAAGACCCTGATCGCCAAGGCCGTCGCCAACAGCCTCGCTCAAGCCGTCGCCGCCAAGACCGGCGATGAGGACATCCGGTCCTACTTCCTCAACATCAAGGGACCCGAGCTGCTCAACAAGTACGTCGGTGAGACCGAGCGGCAGATTCGCTTGATCTTTCAGCGGGCGAAGGAGAAGTCGGACGAAGGCGTGCCAGTGATCGTGTTCTTCGACGAGATGGACTCGCTGTTCCGGATTCGCGGTTCGGGCGTGTCGTCCGATGTCGAGTCGACGATCGTGCCTCAGCTACTTGCCGAGCTTGACGGCGTCGAGACCCTGAAGAACGTGATCATCATTGGGGCCTCGAACCGGGAAGACCTCATCGACCCCGCAATCCTGCGCCCCGGTCGCCTCGACGTGAAGATCAAGATCGAGCGGCCCGGGCCCGAGCAGGCCGGCGCCATCTTCTCCCGCTACCTCACCGCCGATCTGCCGATCCACGCCGACGAGGTCAGCGAGGCCGGAGGCGGCGACGTCCACAAGGCCGTGCAGGTCATGGCCGAGCGGGCCGTCGAGGAGATGTACCGCACCGACGAGGCCAACGAGTTCCTGGAGATCACCTACCAGAACGGTGACAAGGAGATCATGTACTTCAAGGACTTCGCGTCGGGGGCGATGATCGAGAACATCGTGCGTCGTGCCAAGAAGGAAGCCATCAAGCGGCTCATCTCCACCGGCGAGAAGGGGATCCGCAGCGAGGACCTGTGGGCCGCCGTCCACCAGGAATACAAGGAACACGAGGATCTGCCCAACACGACCAATCCGGACGACTGGGCCAAGATCTCGGGCAAGAAGGGCGAGCGCATCGTGTTCGTCCGGACGCTGGTGCGCGACCAGGACGAGGACGACGACCCCACCGGCGGTCGTTCGATCGCACAGGTCCAGACCGGCCAGTACCTCTAGGGGCCAGTCGTGCTCCGTCGCTGGACCGGACCCGGAGCCCGGTAGGGTTTCGCTGTGGCCCTTCCCAAGATCGTCGGCATCGAAACCGAATACGGGATCGTCCATCGCGGCACCGATGAGCCCAATCC
>JABDMN010000278.1 GCA_013001485.1 Acidimicrobiia bacterium | reverse complement strand
TTGCAGTAGTCATCATCCCGGTCGCCCTCGTCGTTGCCTTTGTGCGATATCCCTCCGTCGATGTAGCCGTGTTTGGCCTCCGTTTGATCAACTTCTACATACTGGGGCTCGTAGTTTTTTGCGTTGTCGCTTCGGTCTTGTGGTACCCGTTCAAGGGACTTCGACGACTCTTCAGACGCTTGTTGGGTGTGAGGCGGGTCCGATTCCGGGACGAAGGCTCGACCAAGCAGCTTTGAGGGCAATTCTCGGCACTGCAACCCAGGTGCAACCCAACTCGAGCCGACTGGTCGTGATGGGATGGGCCTGGACACCACGACTGCTGAGCGAATCCCCTACTCACGCATACGAAACGGCACCGAAACCCCTGCGACAGCGGGGGTTTCGTCGCGTCTGTGTTCGGCAGGTTTGGCGCCAAGCGTTCCGGTTGCCCCGGATGCAACCCAATACGTCGGTGGACCACCACGGTTGGCTTGTCCGCTCAGCGCAACAGCATGAGGGTATGAGTGCCAGAAAGGCCCTTGAGATCAGTGTCGAATGGTTCGCCGAAGGCGATCTCCGACGCCTCACCGAGCAGCATCCTCACGGCGTCCGAGATCAGGGTCTCGCCGCCGCGGGCTGCCGCGGCGATGCGTGCCGCCTTGTTCACGGCGAGGCCGAGGTAGTCGTCGCCGGTGCGAACGGCGTCACCCACGTGTAGGCCGATCCGAGCTCTGATCTCGGTCCCGTCCACTGCTGCTTGGAACGCGCTCTGGACCTCGCGAGCCGCCGTCACGGCGTCTCGTGTCGAGTTGAACGCCACCATCGCACCGTCGCCCAGGGTCTTGACCAGCACACCGCCGTTCTTCCCGGCGATGTCGTCGATCGTACGGTCGTGGTGCCGGATCAGTGATGACCAGGCCTGATCCCCGAGCCTCGTCGCCATCTTCGTCGAGTCCTCGATGTCGGTGAACATGAGCGTCACCGTGCCCTGCGGCACTGCGGACCTGAGCCTCGACTCAGACTCGTCGTCCAGGGCATCGACGAGGTCCTCGAGCGTGGTGGTCAAGGGCACTCCCACGTTCTCGAAGTTGTCTGCGGCGACCGAGTTGTGCGTCTGGGCGATGCGCCATGCCCCGTCATCGAGGACGAACACGAGCGTGATTCGAAAGGGGAACGGACCGAGATCGGCGAAGGACACGGCGGTGCGAATGAGCCCCCACCCCGTGGGACCGTTCTCGTATGCGTCGATCTCGGCCGTCTCGGTGATGCTGGCGCCGAGGGTTTCGGCGACCTCAGCCCAATGCCGAGCCACAGCAACGCCGACGTCCCGCCCCACCCAGAACTCCTCATTGTCGGAGCCGAGGTAGGTGGCTGTGGCAGTTCGTGAGTAGAGGTTCGCGATTGTCGCGGAGTCGGCTTCGGCTACTGCGGTTAGCCAGCGGCGGCAGACAGCCTGGAGCTCTGGTGACTCTCTGGTTAGCACGGTGGCATCTTGCCACGGGGAGATGGGGTCTGGTCGTGTTCCGCCCCAAGGCGCAGCTGGGGCTTCCCCGAGGTGCCCGTACGGGAACTCATCGCAACCAATTGGAAGGACCGCCAGAGCTGCTGGAATGCACCTGTGGAGAGAGCCCGGCTGATTCTCACCTGTGGGTTGCCGGCCGCGGGAAAGACCACACTCGCGAAAGAGCTTGCTGTCGAACGTGACGCGGTGCGTCTCACGAAGGATGAGTGGCAACGGGCGCTCGGCTCGAGCCCTTGGGACAGGGACGTCGGCGAGAAGATCGAACAGGAGCTCTGGCGTTTGGCTCAGGGGTCCGCTGAGAGCCCCAGGCTCAGACAGAGATCATTGGACCGAAGATCGACACGAGGCCGATGCTCGCCACGCCGACGGCCAGGGCTGCGGTGATCCCGACAACGAACGGCTTGAACCCGAGGCCCTTGAGCTGCTCGATCGA
Source organism: Acidimicrobiia bacterium (assembly GCA_013001485.1). GTDB lineage: Bacteria > Actinomycetota > Acidimicrobiia > Spongiisociales > UBA5794 > JABDIW01. Next base: position 1,741 of record JABDMN010000278.1, on the reverse strand, counting down.
CGTGCCCAGTCCAACACCTGCCATGGCCGTCGCCAGGGTGTACTCGGCCCAGGTCCTGATCCAGCGGGTGACGTCACTCCACATCTCGGCGTCGAAGACACCGAACGCCTGTCCACCAGAGTCCACGGCTGCGTCACCTAGGGAACGAATCGCCGCCATCAGCAGAAACCCGAGAATGAACACCGGGAAGAGCTTGCGCAGCTCGGTGCGGTGGCCCTCGCCCAGTTCCTCGTGGTCACGTCGCCGGGCATACACATAGGTGACAGCCGGAATCGCGACCACCATGAAGGCGTTGCGGACCAGCTTGGCGATGACGGCGATGTCGGCTCCGCTTGGCGAAGTGGTGATGTCGAACGACTGGTCGTAGATGAGCCCGGCACCAGCCACCTGGGCCGTTTCGTGGATCGATGTTCCCAAGAAGAGGCCGACTTGGGTGACGTCGCCATCGAAGATCAGGTCTCCGAGGAACGGATAGAGGAACATCGCGGCGATCCCGAAGACCGTGATGTCGGCCACCGCATAGGCGACCTCCTGCTCCTTGGCCTTGATGCCCGGGGCGGTCGCAACGATCGCCGTTGCGCCACATATGCCGGTGCCCACGGCGATCAGAGTCCCGAGACGGTCGGACAAACCCAGCCACCGGGTCACTGCGGTGGTGAAGACGAGGCCGGTCAGCACCGCCCCGAGAACGATGGGAATCCCGAAACCACCGACCTCCAGCACGTCGAGGAAGCTGAGACGGATACCCAGCAGGATGATGCCGAGCCGAAGCACCTTCTTGAGCGTGAACGAAACCCCGGGAGCGAACGTGTCCTTCAGCCCAACGGTGTTGCGGATGATCATGCCGAGGACGATGGCCACGAGGATGAAACTGATCAGGCCGTCGTAGCCCAACGCACCGTTGAGCAGCTCGGCCAGCCCGGCTGCGATGAGGACGACGACCGACGCCAGGACCACACCCGGGATGAGTGTCGGGACCTGATCGAGCGTGGTGCCGAAGAGCAGGTTCTCCCAGAACCCGGGCTGGCGAGACTCCGTCTGCGTACCCATCGTGCTCCTCGTCGGTGTGGTGGGCGGCCATTCTCCCGCAGCACCGGTCACTGGCGAATTCGAGGCGGGCTGGTGGCCGACCCTTCGGCTCAGGCGGATGAGGTTCCGTCGTGGAATAGAGTCGATGCCCATGCCTGAACCACAGATCCCAGCTCCGTTGAACGTCGACGTCGGCAAGGTCGATACCGACTTCCGCTTCCTCCTCGATGCCTTTCGCGAGGTGCTGGGGGAACTCGGCGCCGCGGATGTGGCTGCGGCGCTCCCCTGGACCGACGGTGACGAGGTCCACGCCGCCGACGTCGACCCACGGGCACTGACCCAGGCGCTGTCGATCGCATTCCGGCTGGCGACGCTGGCCGAGGAGAACGCCTCGGCGCAGCACCGGCGCCGCCTCCAGGAGGACAGCGGGCTCGATGTGGTGTCCGGGCTGTGGGGGAAGGTGCTGAGCGGCCTCGTCGACGCCGGGCACGTCGCGCCCGAGATTGCGCAGGGCCTCGCCGGGATCACGGTCGAGCCGGTGCTGACTGCGCACCCCACCGAGGCCAAGCGCGCCACCGTTCTCGAGCAGCATCGTGCTCTCTATCTGCTTCTCGTGGCCCGGGAGAACCAGATGTGGACACCGGACGAGCAGGAAGTGATCAGGGATGACCTCTTGGCTGGTCTCGCCCGGCTGTGGAGGACCGGTGACATC
>JABDMN010000011.1 GCA_013001485.1 Acidimicrobiia bacterium | reverse complement strand
GCCCACGCCCGGGGAAACACCAGGCCATCGACGCTGATCTCGGTGGTGCCCGACGGGAGCTCGATCCCGACCGACGGAGCGACGCCATCGGGCCGCAGCGTGCTGAAGATGTCCTCGGGGTTCTCTGCACCGAAGTCGTCTCGCCAGGCGACGACGTCGGCGAAGTCATCAGGTACCACAGCGATCAACTCTGCCTGGCGGGATGCACTCTGGCGGGCGGCCCCCTCGCCCCGGTACACGGCAGCAGCCGGCATGCCTTCGGGCGCAGAGGCATACCCGACGCCGTCTGCCTCGATGCGTAGGTCGGTGCCCGAAGTGAATGCGGCCCGATCTTCGAACGAGGTGTCGAGCGTGCTGGCGTATGTCAACGCAAACGCTCCAAACCCGGTCGTCAGCCACACGAGCAAGGCGAGCCGCCCGTAGGGCACCGGATTTCGGCCGAGGTGCCAACCGGGAAGCGACCAGGACAGGCGCCTGAACTTGGTCATGACAAAGCCCACCAACCACAACAGCCAGGGAAGAACTCGGAGCAGCGCGAGCGACGTCGCAAACAGGAACAGCACCGGGAAGACGACAGCCAGCGGGTCGAGGCGGGTTTCGTCTCCACTCGTGTCGATGAACCCTCGTGACGCCACGACCCACAACACGACGACGGCGAGGGAGATCGCAAAGAGGTCGAGGTTGTATCGCTGCCAGATCGACTTCGACGTCGGACGCCCCGCCAGAGAGCGCAACTCGAGGACCGATCGCCTGGCGATGGGCAACACAGCGAGACCCATCGAGACAAACGTCACTACCGCACCGGTGAGGATGTATGGCATCAGTGAGTCAGTCTCCGCTACCCGCAGTGGCAGGCCACCTGTCAGATCCGACAAGGGTGGTACGCGACCCGTCAATCCGACGAGGAAACGGGCTACCACCGGAGCCATGAACGCGGCAGCCGCGGCGATGAGTAATGACTGGGCGAGGTGGATGCCGACTGTCTGCCAGGCGCTGGCACCGCGCGTGCGCAGCAAGGCGAGCTCCGGCCCCTCGCGTTCAAGGGTCAGCGACGCCGTATAGATCAAGAAGTAGAGGGCACCGCCAACAACCAGTGCGAGCATGGCGAAGATCGGCGCGCCAAACACGACGGCGCGAACGTCGAACGACTCGAGGATGGCGGGCAGGCTGGTGTCGGTAGCGATGCCGGATTCGCGAGCCAGCTCGGACTTGTAGTTGGCGATGGCTCCCGAGACTGCATCCTTGGTCTCAAGCTGGATCTCGTCGCGGTCGAGTGGCAGAAACCAGCGTTGGTCGGCGTCCATCGACGTCATCCCCCGCTCCTCACGAAGCCACGGATCAAACGCCACCTCGGTGTTGGCGATCGGCAGCGGCGACGCCCACAGATCGAGCACTTCCTGAGGAAGGAACATGAGCCGGGCCGGGTCTGAGGTGCCCCACACGACATCGGCAGGGTCGAGCGCCCGGGCGATACCCACCACTTCGACCAGCTCGAACACCTCGATCAGCCCTGTGAACGGGCGCAGCACGGTGATCTCTCCCACTTCGAGCTGGGTGAGTTGCGCCAGGTCCTCCCCGATGACGATGGGCATGGGCGTGAGCACCGTCGGCGGCCGAGCGTCGGGCCACTCCCCCTCGACGAGCTCCACCCACTTCGTGACCTCGGGAGCGGTGAAGAAACGAGCTTGAGTTGCCTCGAACGGTGGGGTCGGCCACGGCGCGGTTGGCACCTCGATGTCGAGCTCACCCTCCTCGATCCGGGTGATGGCGTCGGCGCGGTCGGCTCGCCACGTCTCGGCGAGATCGAGCCACGGGACCGACCCATCGAGCGGGATGAAGATGTATTCACGGGTCAAGGTGCGCTCGTCGACCTCCGGATAGAAGGGCGCCAAGACGGTGGCCCGGGCATTGACGGAATCGCGGTTCGCCTGGCCGAGCGATCCCGTGTAATCCGAGGTCGAGATCCGGGACACGACGTCGACTCGATCTGAGGGGGCGTTCTGGACCGTGAAGACCAGGTCGATCGCAGACACCGACGATTCGTACAGCGGCACGATGACCAGAAGAGCCGTGACGAGGGTCGCCCCGAGCAGCGACCCCACCAGAATGGCCTTCTTGGCCCAGATGCGGCGAAGCACGAGACCGATATATGTGACGAGTCGGAGCACCCGCATCTCCTAGACAGAGGCCTCGGTAGGCTACCGCCTGCTTCCCATGCCCCTCTCATCACTCGCCAGGATCGCCGCCGGACTCGCCATCGGTGCCGCGATGGCTGCATTTGGGTTGTGGCTCGGCACCGGGAAAGGCACCGAACCGGATGTTGCAGATACGCCGCAGCCGTCGGTTCGACAGACGGTCTATCTGGAGCCGGGCGAAACCGTCGTAGGACCGAACCTGTTGATCCCGATAGAGCTCGAGGTCAGAGGCACCGAACTCGCGCTCCAGTACGAGATTGTCTCTGTGGCGCCGCCGGTCCTCGGTGTCGAGATCGATCTCGACACGCTCCCGGCGTTCTGGCGCCCGGCGAGCGGAGCTGCACTGGCGGCACCCGAGACGTGGACACTGACGACAGTCGACGGCGGCACCATCGCCGGGACAACGGCGAACACGAGGTCCCGGGCGGCTCGATTCCAGGTACCCGAGGGCTTCACCATCGACCAGGTCGACGAGATCTGGATCGACACCTGGAGAATGCGGGTCCCCGTCGGCTTCGACATCACGATCGCCCGCGGTGAACCGATTCCGATCGCTCTCGATATCGAATCGGGTGTCGCGTTGCGCACGATCCTCGATCAGGAGAACAACACGATCCTCCAGCTCGCCATCGAGACTCCGCTCGACTCCTTCTCGCGCAAGGCGACAGGGTTCCCCGGCCTCGAGGACCTCCCCCAGATCTACGGTATTGGGCCGGATTGGACTGCCTCAGGCCCGATCGTGGACTCCAGCAACATCGACGGGCAGGGCCTCCAGCTCACCTATGAAGGCGACGCCCTTGGCGATCCCATCCCTCTCGAGGTCGTCACCACGGATTGGGTCGTCTTTGAGCGTCCGATCGTTGTCGACCTCTCCACTGTCAGGGAGGCTCTCGATGAGTGACGACGCTTTCAAGGAGCTGCTGCGATCACCGCTCGAGGAGCCCCGGAAGTCGGCCCGCGAGTCCAGACGAGCTTCACGGCGCCCTTCCGGAGATGGAGGCGGCGACGGGTCCTCATGGGTGCCGGTGCTCCTGGCGATGGTGATAGGTGGGGTGCTCGTCATCGCGGGATGGTTAGCCGCCGGCAGCGACGATGACGATGCCACGGCGGAAACCACGACCACCACCACGACGCTGGCAGCCGCAACCGGATCGGTCTTTCCGGCCACATACACCGCTATCGACGACCGGCTGGCGGTTCGGGCCGAGCGGATCCTTCAACGCGGAGACCTCACCTATGTCTCGTTCTCAACGGTCGTCGCCGCCGGGCTCGAACCTGACGAGACCGCCGGGATCGTCGGAGGACTCTGGGAGCTGGTGCTGCGGGACGGTACGACCGTGGCGTCCATCGAGGACTTCTTCGACCCCCTTGCCCGGGGCACGTTCAGCGTTGCGTTTCCTGGAGTCGATGCAACCGCTCTGGATCGAGTCCAACTGGTGGGCAACGCGATCCGCACATCGAACGGGTTCGAGACCCGGCATGACTTCGATGCCGGCCTCCCGTTCACCGCGGACGACCCGACGGACCTCGGACTCGAGGAGGGCCTGACACTGACGATCGACTCGTTCGACCTGGCCGAGTCAGGCAGCCGGATCACCTGGCACCTGGAGGGAGCTCCTGAGGTGACCGCTTCGGTGTCGGCATTCGTGGAGACCCTCGATGGCAGTGGCCGGATTCCAGGTGACACGTTGTTCGAGTCGCAGGCTTCGGGGTTCCGCCGCAACTTCGGCACGACGATCGCTCCGCCACCGGCACGTCGGGAGGGCGAGATAGGTCTTCAGCCGATGATTCTCGGCAACCCGGCGACGACCTACTCGGCCACCGCGTTCTGGACGGTGACATGGGTCACCTATGTGGACACGAGCGTGGACGTTCCACTCGAGGACGTCCCGGTGCAGACCTCAGGCGGGTGAGCCGCCCACCCCGGTGAGGTTCAGCTCGGTCGCTCGCCAGCACCGAACCGAGGAACCCTGAACCCTGGTCACGGGTGGCATCTCGGTGCGGCACGTGTCGACCGCGTGCTCACAGCGAGTCTGGAACGGGCACCCTGGGGGAAGACCGGACAGCTCGGGTACGTCGCCGGGAATAGGGCGGAGCCGACCCCCTGGCGCAAGCGCCGGGATCGAGGCGAGCAAACCTGCCGTGTACGGGTGCTTGGGACTTCGGAAGATGTCTGTCGCGGTGCCCATCTCGACGATTCGTCCCCCGTAGACAACGCCCACCCGGTCGGCGATGGACGCCACAACGCCGAGATCATGGGTGACGAGCAGCATGCCCAGACGTCGCTTGCGGCGGAGGTCGTTGATCAGGTCGAGAATGGCGCGCCCCACAGTCGCGTCGAGACCGCTGAGCGGCTCATCAGCGATCAGCAGCCTCGGTCGTGAAAGGAGGGCCGCGGCAAGCATCGTCCGCTGCGCCTCACCTCGACTCAGCTCGTGGCGAAAGGCTCCGAACTTCCGTTTGGCGTGGAGCTGCACCTCGCCGAGGGCATCAAAGACCCGTTCTCTGACCTCAGCTTCAGACAAGGCCGTGTGCTCCTCGAGCACCTCGCCGCTCTGAGTTCCGACGAGGTGGAGTGGCGACAGGGCGGCGTGCGGGTTCTGGAAGATCACGCCGATTCCGGGCCCCACTGTGCGCCGCCAATCCTCGTCGTCGAGCTCGGCGAACTGATCTGCTCGAAACGAGGGCGCCCGCTCGTCGTCCTTGCGACCCAGCGGCATGATTTGTCGTCCGTCGAAGCTCGTCGTGCCTCTGATGACCTGCGCACCGGGTGGCAACAGGTTGATGGAACCCATCGCCATGAGTGTCTTCCCGGAGCCAGATTCACCTACGAGGGCAAGCACTTCACCAGGCTCTACGGAGAAGGAGACACCGTGCACGGCGCGTATCCAGCCCTCGGGCAGGCCGTACTCGTTCAGTGGGCCGGCATCGCGCCCAAGCAGCTTGCCCAGCTTGCCTTCTCTTCGCGACTGACGAGCCGCAACATCGGCGGTGCCGTCGAAGTAGGCGACCGACAGATCCTTGACGTCGAGCAGTGCCATCGAGTTGAACCGTACCCGCCCACCGACATGACAGTCTCCGGGCACATGGGTTCTGTAGGTTTCGGCGGAACCATCCAGGAGGGCCCATGTATCCAGTGAATTGGACCGCCGAATACGGTGACGGAACCAGGAGCCGCGGATTCGCCGCTGCGGGCATCATCCCCTGGATCAAGCAGCTGCTCTTGCTGCCGCACCTGATCATCCTCATGTTTCTCGGGATCGCCGTCGCCTTTGGTGCCTATGTCGGGTACTGGATCGTGGCGATCACGGGACGACTCCCCGCAGGACTCTCGAAGCTCATCCAGGACACAACGGCATGGAGCATGCGCACCAATGCCTGGTTCTTCAGCCTGGCCGACCCGTACCCGCCGTTCGTTCTCGATGGCGGAGACAATGGATATCCCACCGAACTCTCAGTGGACGAGCCACCGGAGAAGAGCCGGGGATGGGCGCTGTTGGGCATCTTCTTCTTGAAATTCCTGGCCGCCATTCCCCACATGATCGTCATCTATTTCCTCGGCATCGCCGCGTTCCTTGGGGCATGGGTCGGATTCTGGATCGTCCTGTTCACCGGGTCGATGCCAAAGGGATTGTTCGACTTCATCGTTGGCTATCACCGCTGGACCACCCGTCTGGGACTGTGGATCGCCGGCGTCGTCGACGAGTACCCGCCGTTCAGCCTCGACTGAGCGGCGACAAACCACTGCTCATTGACACCAAGGGACTACGTTCGCTAGACATCAAACCTGAGACCTGAGTCACCCGTCAGGTTGGAGGTCGAATGGCGCAGGAGACCGAGAGGATCGCTGCCCCGGTAACGGCGAGGGGCCGAGCGACACGCCAGTCGCTGCTCGACGCCGCCGAGCAGGTGTTTGGCGACCGGAGCTACGACGGAGCGTCGATCGCTGAGATCACGAGGACCGCCGGCGTGGCCCAGGGCACCTTCTACCAGTACTTCCCCGACAAGAAGGCAGCCTTCGTCGAGCTGGTGCACGGGCTCAACCACTCACTCCGCGAGACCATCTCCCGCGCCGTCGCCGACACGACCAGCCGCATCGAGGCCGAACGAGTCGGATTTCGGACGTTCTTCGACTACGTCACGAGACACAAGGCGCTCTACCGCATCATCCGCGAGTGCGAGTTCGTCGATATCGATACCTATCGGTGGCACTACCAAACGCTGGCCGCCGGCTACTCCCGGGGTCTTGACGAGGCCCAACGGCGGGGCGAGATCACGATGTCGATCCCGGCAGAGGATCTGGCGTGGATTCTGATGGGGATCGCCGAATCCGCAGGGAGTCGCTGGGTTCTGATGGAAGACCGCCAGCCGTCTGAGGACGCTCTCGAGACTCTCATGACATTCATCGGATGTGCGCTGGCACCAGGGGAGGCTGCATGACCGAAATGGGCATCGTCTCGCTGGGTCACTACCTGCCCGACACCGTGATGACCGCAGCCGAGATCGCCGAGGCCAGCGGCATCGAGGAATGGGTGATCCGGGAGAAGTTCGGCATCGAGCAGAAGCACGTGACGGATCCCTCGATCCATCCCAATCAGATGGCCGTATACGCAGCCAACGAGGCGATCGCCTCTGCCGGCATCGACCCGAAGGAGATCGATGTCGTGTTGTGCACCACCGAGGAGTGGAAGGAGTACAACCTGTGGACGGCGGGCATCGACCTCGCCTGGGAGATCGGTGCCGTCAATGCCTGGGGCATGGACATGCACATGCGATGTGCCACCACGGTTGCCGCCCTCAAGCTGGCTCGCAGCCTGATGCGCGAAGACGAGTCGATCGACACGATCCTCATCGGCGGCGGGTACACGATCGCCGACTTCATCGACTTCACCAATCACCGGACGTCGTTCCTCTTCAATATCGGTGCCGGGGCCGGTGCGATGATCGTTAAGCGTGACTGGCCGGAGAACCGGGTCCTGGGAAGCCATCTGATGTCCGACGGTTCGATGAGCCGGCACGTGATCGTCCCGGCCAGCGGAACCGTGCAGCACCCCACGGACGACCAGGTCGCTTCAGGGAAGTTCAAGTTCGACCTGGTCGAACCGGAGGCGATGAAGGGCCGGCTCAACGAGGTATCGATGCCCAACTGGCTGGCCTGCATCGACACGGCACTCGCCAAATCCGGACCTGGGCCCGATGGCGAGCCACTCACCCGGGAAGACATCGACTTCGTCAACATCCTCCTGATCAAGCCCTCGGCGCACCGCGAACTGCTCTCGGGGCTGGGAGTCACAGAAGAGCAGTCCGTGTACCTCGGTCACATCGGTCATATCGGGGAACAGGACACGATCCTCTCGATGATCGAAGGCCAGAAGCAGGGGAAGCTGAAGCCGGGCGACCTGATGGTGATGATCGGTGCCGGGATCGGATACGTGTGGAGCGCAGGAGTCGTGAGATGGGGACCGGCGTGAGCTACGACCAGTCGACGTACGTCACCGATTGGCTCGCCAAGCGGGCTGACCTCTCACCCGATCGGGTGGCTCTCGTCGAGTGGGCGAGCGGTGCCGAAGTGAGCTTCCGGCAGTGGAACGAACGCGTCAACCGGACTGCGAACTACCTGCTCGGCCTGGGGGTTGGCAAGGGCGACCGCGTCTCCGTGTATTCGGAGAACCGCCAGGAGTTTCTCGACCTCTTCTTCGCCACCGGCAAGATCGGAGCGATCCTCCACAACCTCAACTGGCGGCTCACCGTCGCCGAGTTGCAGGGCATCATCGCCGACGCCGAGCCGACAGTGCTCTTCTACTCGAGCGAATGGGCCGACAACGTCGCCGCGCTGCGTCCTTCATTCACCACGATCAAGGACGTGGTCGCTTTCGACGAGCCCACCGGCACCGACGGGTCGTTCTCCGAGCGAGACGGTGCGCCGGCCGACGCTCCTCCGGACCCCGGCCTCACCATGGACGATCCCTGGGGGATCTACTACACGGGCGGCACCACCGGGTTGCCCAAGGGAGCGATCCTCACCCACGGCAACATCACGTGGAACAGCATCAACACGATCTCGTCGTGGGGCCTTCACTCCGGCCACACCGCTCCGCTCCAGCTTCCCTTCTTCCACGTCGGCGGGCCGAACATCTTCATGATGCCGCTCATCCATACCGGCGGAACCACCATCTTGTGTCGCGAGTTCGACCTCGACGAGACATTCGATCTCATCGAACGTGGCGGCATCACGCACTACGTCGGCGTGCCCACCATGTATCAGATGCTCCAGTCTCACGAGCGCTGGGACACGGCGGATTTCTCCAGGCTCGAGCTTGTCATTTCGGGTGGAGCACCATGCCCTCTGCCGATCAAGCAGAAGTTCTGGGCCCGCGGCATCGACTTCAAGGTCGGCTACGGCCTCACCGAAGCGACAGGCAACAACTTCTGGCTTCCTCGGGACAAGGTTCGCGACAAGCCCGATTCTGTCGGGTTCCCCTTGATGCATATCGACATGAAGATCGTCGACCCCGAAGGCACTGCGGTGGGCCCCACCGAGGCCGGAGAGCTCTTGATCCGAGGGCCACACATCACCCCCGGCTACTGGAATCGTCCTGACGCCACAGCAGAGACGATCGTCGACGGCTGGCTCCACACCGGAGACCTGGCCACTCGTGACCCTGACGGGTTCTTCGAGATCATCGGCCGGTCGAAGGACATGTTCATCAGCGGTGGCGAGAACGTCTATCCCGCCGAGGTCGAATCGGTGATGCTCGAGTACCCGGGCGTCGCGGAGGCAGCTCTCGTGGGTATCCCAGACGACAAGTGGGGCGAGGTGGGCCGAGCCTTCCTCGTCCTCGACCCGGAGACGGAACTCGACACGACCGCTTTCGTGGACTGGCTCGAGGAGCGCATGGCGAAGTACAAGCTCCCTCGCTCCGTCGCCGTCATCGACGAACTCCCCAAGACCGCCATCGGCAAGATCGACAAGAAACTGCTCACGGAGGTGACGACATGACGGTGCCCACGCTCGACGGAGTGACCGCACGCACGATGAAGACCGGGGGCGTGACCACCCGGGTCCTCTTCACCGGTCCGGACGACGGGATCCCTGTCCTGTTCATCCAGGGCAATCTCTCCTCGGCGACGTGGTGGGAAGAGACGATGGTGGCCCTCCCCGACCGCTACCGAGGCATCGCTCCCGACCTGCGCGGATTCGGTGGAGCTGACCCGGCCGTCAAGGTCGACGCCACCCGAGGAATGGGCGACTACGTCGACGACCTGGTCGCCCTGCTCGATGACCTCGGTATCGACAAGGCCCACATCGTGGGGATGAGCCTCGGCGGCAATATCGCCTGGCACCTGATGGCCGACCACTCCGAACGACTCCTCTCTGTGAACCTGTCTGGTCCGGGTGCCCCGTACGGATTCTGCGGCACCAGGGACGTCGAAGGCACGCCGATCCACGACGACTTCGCAGGCTCAGGGGCCGGCCTGTCCAACCCGCTCCTCATCGAACAGCTCAAGGCCAAGAACGCCGGCATCGACTCGCCGTACACGGTCCGCAGCGCCCTCCGTCTCCTGGTGTGGAAGCCGCCAGTGATCCCCGAGCGCGAAGACGAATTCGTTGCCGCGTCCTTCGAGATGCAGGTTGGCGAGGACAGCTACCCCGGCGACCTGGTGGAGTCGCCGAATTGGCCATTCTTCGCTCCCGGACGCTGGGGCTCGATCAACGCACTGAGCCCCAAGCACATCCGCGACCCGAAGGCGATCCTCGAGGCGCCGCACAAGCCCTCGGTGCTGTGGGTTCGCGGTGACGGAGACTTCGCGGTCGCCGACGGTGCCGCCAGCGACCCGGCCACGCTGGGAGCGATGGGTCTGAAGCCCGACTGGCCGGGCCCGGAGCAGCACCCAGCCCAACCGATGGTCGCCCAGACCCGCCACCTCCTCGACAAATACGTCGAGGCCGGAGGGTCCTTTCAGGAGGTGGTCGTCGCAGACTGCGGCCACGTCCCGTCGATGACCAAACCCGACGAGTTCAACCGGGCATTCCATGCCCATTTGGAGAGTACGAACCCAGGAGGAGAGAAATGAGAAGGACGATCCGCCTTGTCGCCATCTTGATGGTGCTGGCACTCATCGCCGCTGCATGCGGCGATGACGAAAGCACCGACACCACGGCGGCAACTACGACGGCAGCGACGACGACAACCCAGGCAGCGACGACCACCACGCCGGCCGCCACCGGCGCCACGTGTGACGAACCAGTGACGGTTGGTGTGATCACCGACCTCAGCGGTCCCCTCGCGATCTATGGCGCACACATGAACCGTGGCGTTCCGATCGGCTTTGCGTATGCGACCGGTGGTGACGTGCAGAGCGGTCTCGAGCAGACCTACATGGTCGACGACTGCGAGATCCGTGTGGTCTTCAAGGACGACCAGACCAATCCTGAGCTTTCGGCAACGTCGGCTCGTGAGCTGATCGAGGTCGAGGGAGCCGAGATCATCATCGGCTCAGTGAGCTCAGGCGTCACCGCGCCCCTGCAGGGCATCGCCCGAGACAACGACGTGATCCTGATCGCCGCACCGGCGGCCGCTACGGACATCACCGGGAAGGACTTCGACCCGAACACGTTCCGGGCAAGCCGAAGCAACTATCAGGACGGTATGGCGATCTGTGATCAGTTCGTCAATGGCGACGGGTATGAGACCTTCGTGCAGATCGCTCCGGACTACTCGTTCGGATACGGCGGTGCCCAGGCCTACAAGGACGCTTGTGAGTTCTTCGGTGGTTCGTTTATCGAGGACGACGTCTTTGCACCTGCTGACACCACCGACTTCACGACCTTCCTTGGTCCGTTGGCTGACACGGACGCCGACGCATTCCTGGTGACCTGGGCTGGCGGCGGTTTCGTACCGTTGCTCCAGGCGGCCATCGACCTTGGTGTCATCGACGACGACACCGTGCTCGGCTCGCCTTTCGTCGACAACGTCGTGATGCCGGCGTTCTTCTCGAACGCCGTCGGCGCTACGTCGGTGATCCTGTACCACTACACGGCACCTGACAACGCCGTGAACGACTACCTGATCAGTGAAGTAGCCGACAACTTCGGAACCTTCCCCGACCTCTTCGACGCCGACGGGATGAACGCGGCGATCATGGTGGTCGAAGCGTTGAAAGCCACCGGCGGAGCGGCCGATGCCGACTCGCTCAAGGCAGCGCTCGAGGGCATGAGCTTCGAAGGCCCGAAGGGCACCATCGAGATCCGGGCAGAGGACCACATGGCCATCCAGGACATGTACGTCGTGACTCTGCTGAACGTGGACGATCCTGAGTTCAAGTACTACGAGAGCGTGGCCACAGTCCGGCCAGTGCCTCCGTGCTTGCTCGAGGGCGACTTCACCTCACGGTGCGGTTCGCTTCCAGTAGGAAGCCTCGGTTAGACAGAACTGGAGCGGGGCGGGTCCCCCAACCCGTCCCGCTCCCTTTACAGAAGGGCACCAAAGTGGGCGTGATCCTCGAGACGCAGAGCCTCCGTAGGGAGTTCGGTGCGCTCGTCGCCGTCGACGACGTCAGCGTCACCATTGAGGAAGGCGCCCTCCATTCGATCATCGGCCCCAACGGAGCGGGCAAGACGACGTTCTTCAACCTCGTCAGCGGGACGCTGCGGCCCACGAGTGGCCGCGTCCTCTACAAAGGTGACGACATCACGGGTATCCCCGTGCATCGGACGATCCACCGAGGTATCGGGAGGTCGTTCCAGATCACGAACATCTTCCCGAACCTGACCGTTCTGGAGAACGTGCGACTGGCGAGCCAGGCGCTGGGGCGTGACAGCTTCCGCTTGTTCCGGTCGCACCGCAAGCTCAAGGGTTACCTGGATCGAGCCCACGACGTGCTCGAGCAGGTCGGTCTCGGCCCGAAGGCCCTCCACCTGGCGAGGACACTCCCACACGGAGATCAACGGAAGCTCGAGCTGGGAATGATCCTGGCTCCAGACCCTGACGTGCTGATGCTCGACGAACCCACGGCCGGAATGGCGGCCGAGCAGGTTCCCGAGCTCATGCAGCTGGTTCAATCGATCCAGGAGGCTGGAGACAAGACGGTGGTCCTGGTCGAGCACAACATGAACGTTGTGATGGCGGTGTCGGACCGCATCACGGTGATGCACCAGGGCGGGCTTCTCGCCGAGGGCACCCCCGAAGAGATCTCTGCCGACGAGACGGTGCAAACCGCCTACCTCGGGGCGTTGTATGAAGATGAGAGGGGTGACGGGTGAGCCTCCTCGAGCTCCGCGACGTTCACACGTTCATCGAGCAGTTCCACATCCTCGAAGGGGTCACGCTGGACGTGCCTGAGGGCGACATCGTCGCCCTCCTCGGCCGCAACGGCGCAGGCAAGACCACGACGTTGCGCACGATTCTTGGCCTCAACCCGGCGCGCACCGGGTCGGTGGAGTTCGACGGCGAGGACATCACCGGGCACCGCAGCTTCGACATCGCGGCGCTCGGAATCGGCTACGTGCCCGAGTATCGAGCGATCTTCGCCGACCTGAGCGTCGAGGAGAACCTGCGCATCGGCGAGCGCGAGAAGGGTGACCTCGCCCGCAAGGAGGACTTCATCTTTGGGCTGTTCCCGGACCTCAAACGGCTGATTCGCCTCCCCGGCACCAACCTGTCGGGCGGACAGCAGCAAATGCTGGCCGTCGCTCGGGCTCTGGTGGCCGACAACCGGCTCCTGCTCATTGATGAGCCCAGCGAGGGGTTGGCCCCCGTGTTGATCGAGCAGATGATGGAGGCGATCCGTCAGCTCTCTGACCGCACGACAGTGCTTCTGGTGGAGCAGAACTTCATAGTCGCCAGCCGATTGGCCCAGCATTACGTGATCATCGAGGAGGGCCAATCGGTGCAGAGCGGCGCCATGTCCGACCTCGCTGACGACAAGGAGACGATCAGGAGGTACCTCGGTGCCGGATGAGAGCACTCAGGTCGCGGCCCCGGAGGCCTCGCCACAGCGACGCCGGTCCGAGTGGCTGAAGGAGAACCGGGCGCGGGTCGCCGTGTTGGGGACCCTTCTCTTCTTCCTCCTCGCTGCTCTCGCCGGGCTCGAACGCGACGACTGGTTCGCCACCATCATGCAGGGCTTGTCCGTCGGAGCGATCACGTTCCTGGTTGCGTCGGGGCTCTCGCTGATCTTCGGGCTGATGGATGTCCTGAACCTCGCCCACGGCGAGATCTTCATGCTTGGCGCCTACGTCGGCTGGACCGTGTACACCCGGTTCGATACTGCGGTGGACGCCGCGGTGCCCGTGCTGCTCATCCTGGCGCCCTTCGCTCTCTTGCCACTGTGGAAGCGAGCGTCCGTCTGGATCCGGGGCATCGATCTCACCTGGCATGTCGGGCTGTGGCTAGTGACACTTGTCGGGGTCTACGTCGGATGGCTGACCCTGTTTGCCGGGGGTGCGGTGGAGGAAGGCGCCGAAGAGGCAACCGGAGGAGCCTCGGCTCTGCTGATCGTCATCGTGACAGCCGTCGTCCTTGCCCTCGCAGCGTGGGCGTTCCTGACGTTCCGGCGCCTCCGGAGCGACAACGCTGACAGCGAGCCCGGGATGAAGCTCACGGCCTGGAGCCTCCTGGTCATCGGCGGGTTCACCTCGATCGTCGCAGTGACCAAGTTCCCCCTTGTCATCTGGAATCCCGAGGACTTCGCCAAGAGCCCGAGCAACTTCTCGGTGCAGATCGACCTCGGAACTCTCGCCCCGCTGCCTGCCGAATCGTTCAGCTGGCCTGCAGTAATTGCCTTCCTGGCCTTGCTCGTCGGAGGTGCGCTCGTAGCCACCGCCCTCATGACATTTGCCCGCCAGGCAGGTGAACTCGAACCGGTGACCCGTCGCCACGTCGCCGGGTTTGCCACCATGGTGGTAGCCGCGATCGTCCTGTCGTTGGTCAAGGACCCCCTCAACGATTGGATCTTCGGCATCTCGACGACCTGGCGGTTCTTCCTCGCCATGGCGGTCGCCACCGGACTCGGCGCCGCAGTCGGTGCGTTCATCGAGGTGATCCTCATCCGGCCGCTGTACGACCGACCCATCTACCAGCTCATGATCACCCTCGGGGTTGGCTTCATCCTCATCGAGGTCGTGCGGGAGATCTGGGGAAGGCCCGAGTTCACCATGGCGCGTCCCGCGGCCTTCAACGGCACGGGCCCCGGTTGTCCCGGTGAGGGACTCGGCGGATTCTTCAGCGGCTGCTCAACAGTCGACGTGTTTGGTGGACGGCTTCGCGTCTACAACGAGGGATTCATCGTGCTGGTCGGGTTGATCGTGCTCGTGGGAGTGACGTTGCTGCTGCGCCGGACGCGGCTCGGGATGGTCATCCGCGCCGGCGTTCAGGACCCTGAGATGGTCGAAGCGCTTGGCATCAACGTGCGACGCGTGTTCACGTCGGTCTTCGCCCTCGGGTCGGGCCTGGCAGCACTCGGCGGCGTGCTGGCGGCGCCGTCGATCGGGCTGTCGACGGGTATGGGAGCCCTCTTCCTCCTGGGCGCCATCGTCGCCCTAGCCATCGGCGGGCTCACATCCTTCCCGGGAGCGGCCGCAGGCGCAGTGCTCGTGGGCCTGCTTCAGCAGCTCATCATCAGGTTTGGCCAGACCGGAATCAACGTGCCGTTCCTGGCCGAGCCGTTCAAGCCCTCTCCGACACTGGTGCCCGCTATCTCCATTCTCGTGATGGTGGTCATCCTCCTTGTGCTGCCCGCCGGCCTGTTTGGGAGGAGCGAGCGATGACCACCCTCGCCGCAGGATTCAACGTGTGGTTCAAGAAGCGTCGCCTGCTCCTGATCGCCACTGCCCTGTTGGTGGCGTTCCCGTTCATCATCTCTCTCGTCATCGACGGAAACGGCCTCGGGGCCGTGATCGCCAACGACGACGGCAACGCCCGATTCCTCCAAGGCCTCGCTATCGAGATCTTCATCCTTGCCCTGTACGCGATCAGCTACGACCTGATCCTCGGCGTGACGGGCCTGTTGTCGTTCGGTCACGCGATGTTCTTCGCCGTCGGCGCGTACACGTTCGGGATCATGCTCAAGACCCACGAGATGAACTGGATCGCCGCCTTGTTGGTTGTCGTGATCGCTGCCGTTCTGCAGGCTGTTCTCTTCGGGATCGTGCTCCCTCGAGTGAAGGGAATCACATTCGCCCTGGTCACGCTTGGTCTGGCGTCGGTGTTCTGGATCGTGATCCAGTCGAGCGACCTGCAGCAGTGGGCGGGCGCAGAGATTGGCCTGCAGGGAGTCCAGCCTCCTGTGTGGTTCCTCGACACCACCAACGAGCGTTTCGCCTTCTATCTCGTCACGCTCGCCATCGTGCTTGGCACCTACGTGATCTACACGTGGATCGTCGACTCGCCCGCCGGCAAGGTGCTCAACGCCATCCGCGAGAACGAGGACCGCGCTCTGATGCTCGGCTACAACACGTTCTGGTTCAAGCTGCTGGCCCTGGTTGTGGCATCGATCACGGCGTCGTTCGCAGGAGCACTCCATGCGATGCATCAGCCGATCGTCACTCCCAACGTGGCAAGCCTCGGGTTCACCGTCACAGCGCTCCTCATCATCTTGATTGGTGGCGTCGGCACGATCAGCGGTGCCCTCATTGGTGCCGCGGTTTTCCGACTGCTCCAGTTCTATCTCGACCGTTGGTACGGAGCTGCTTCGGAGCTTCTCATTGGCCTCGCCTACGTGCTCATCGTGCTGTATCTCCCGTACGGGATCGTTGGAACCTGGAGAGCTCGAGCGTTCAAGATCAAGGCAGGCAGAGAGCGCTTGAAGCGGCTCTTCGGTGCCGACTCCTCTACATCAGCCGAGGAGTGACGGCTCACCCACAGCATGGCGGTCTCGCCATCGCCAACGGTTCGCAGGTCCCAGAGTCCAGTTGACGCAGGGAAATCAGCCTCTCTGGGCATTCAAGATCTGGGCTCTCGCCGCCGATATCTGGCAAACGTAAACCGGCGATCCCGAGGGGGGACCTCATGCCAAACATCCTGAAGAAGGTGACCAAGCACTGCAGCGACGTGCTTGCCGCCGACGAAACGTTCCACACGGCGACGTTCGTGCAACCGGCCGGCTCCGTCGGTAAACAGGTTGCACTCGGAGCTATCGGCGGTATCGCCGGGGCCCTGGTCGCCAACAAGATGGCCGCCAAGCGTCAGGAGACCGATGCGCCACTGGGCGTAGCCGAGGACCTTCCGACCGATCGCAGTCACGTCGCCCTCACCAACCGCAGGGTGCTGTTCTTCAAGCATGGCTCGATGTCTGGCAACCCGAAGGAGCTGTGTGCCGAACTGCCGCTCGACACGCTTGTCGACATGACGATGGAGAAGGGCAAGCTGTCGCACTTCATGACAATGAAGTTCGCAGACGGCTCCGCTACCTCGTACGACGTAGTGAGGGGAGCCCAGGCCGACGACTTCATCGACGGGTTCAACCTGCTCAAAGGTCGGGCGGCTTCAGCCAACTGACAAAAGGTTCTAGAGCGAAGCCGGCGCCACCAACGCGGCGTCGGCTTCACCATTTCTCGAGGCGATCACACCGCCCGCCAGGACGATGGCGACCCCGATCCAGGTGATCCAGTCGAGCGACTCGCTCAGGAAGAGCGATGCCCACACCACTGCAGACGCGGGTTCGAGGTACATCAGGACCCCCACGGTCGCCACAGGGAGACGTCGCATCGACGACCAGTAGATGAGACCCGAGATCCCGGTGAAGACCACGCCCAGCACGACGAAGACACCCCAGGAATCGGGCACGGCCGGTATCGCCGCCCCCGCCCACGGCAGCAGGACGACGGCGGCAACCGTTAGCTCGGCTGCAGCAACCGTGAGACCCCCGAGGTCTTCGGCGGCAGGCTTGGCGACAACGATCAGGCCGGCCATCGTCACCGCAGCAACCAGTGCGGCTGTGACGCCCACCGCAGTGGCTCCTCCACCCGGACGTACAACGAGGAGAACTCCAACCAGGCCCAATCCGAGGCCGGCCACGGCACCAGTCCGCCACCGCTCACCGAGCGCATACCGGGCGGCCACGGCAGCCAGAAGTGGCCCCAGGTAGAGCGTCGCCAGGGCCACAGCGACCGTCGTCTCCTTGATGGCGATGAAGAAGGCGGCCCAGTGCGCCGCCTGGAGGACGCCGGCTACAACGAGTCTGCCCCGATGTCGATTCGGGAAGGCGAGCGAACCTCGGATCTGCAGCAGGACCAGAAGGGTGGCCGAACCCAGCAGGGCCCGCATAGCGACCAGCTGCATCGCGTCAACGTCGGTTCGCACCAGAAGCGGGATCGCCCCCCAGGCAGTGGCCAGCAGAGCGAGGGTGATGGCGGCCCGTGTGGAACTCATCGGCGAGGTCTACCAGGTAGCCGACGACTGACAACTGACAACCGACAACTCCCCATACAGAAG
>JABDMN010000375.1 GCA_013001485.1 Acidimicrobiia bacterium | reverse complement strand
CCGACACCGAGGTGATCAGTCTCATGCTGGCTGCTGCTGAGGGCACAACCTGGGAAGAACGTCTCGCCAACACCATCCCTGTCTGGGAAGGGGCGTTTTCGTTGGCGCTGATCGCGGGAACCAAGGTGGTGGCCTGCCGCGACCCGTGGGGGTTCCGACCGCTCAGCGTCGGGAAACTGCCATCGGGAGGACACGTGGTCGCATCCGAGACCGGAGCGCTCAGGACCCTTGGCTGTGAACACATCAGGGAAATCGATCCGGGTGAGATCGTTGTGATGCAGGGACCGCTGATGAAGAGCTTCCAAGCGGTTGCCCCCAAAGAACCTCAAGCCAAGTGCACCTTCGAACACATCTACTTCGCTCGTCCCGACGCTATCTGGGGCGGCAAGAGCGTCCACGGTGTCCGACAGCGACTAGGCGAAGAACTGGCCCGTGAACACCCGGTCGATGCCGATGTAGTTATCCCCGTGCCCGACAGTTCCACCCCTGCCGCGATCGGCTACGCCGCTGTCTCGGGGATCACCTATAACGAGGGGTTCGTCAAGAACCGGTACATCGGTCGCACGTTCATCGAGCCGACCGACGAACTGAGGCGGCAGGGTGTCGCACTCAAGTTCATGACTCTGGAAGAGAACCTCTACGGCAAACGGATCGTCATGGTCGACGACTCGATCGTACGGGGAACCACCAGCGGGCCGCTCGTTCGTTTGGTGCGAGAGGCGGGAGCGACCGAAGTGCATGTGCGGATCACTTGTCCGCCGATCGCACATCCGTGCTTCTTCGGGGTCGACATGGGTTCCTACGATCAACTGATCGCCCATCAGCTCGGTGTTCCCGAAATCGCCGCCCACATCGGCGCCGATTCGTTGGGTTTCATCAGTGTCGACCGGATGATGGTTGCCATCGGCCCGGGTCGCAGCCAGGGGGTCGACGATGCCGACGTCGGTCATCACGGCTATTGCAACGCCTGCTTCACCGGCGAGTATCCGGTTCCGGTCCAGCTCAGCCTGGCCAGCACGAAACAACGATTCGACGGGGTTCTGGGGTGACGTCGGAGACCGGCGGTGGCGATCCGATCATCGGCACCGACACCGAAGCCGATCTGGCCTTTCCCGAGACCTTGGTCGTGCCGGGATCGGCACCGCCTGGGACAGTCATCGAAACCGAGCTGGAACGAAGTGGCGCCGACGAGGCAATGGCTGATCGCGAACTCGGCCTGCTCGATGTGTTGTTGATCGGCTCAGGCGGCCGCGAGCACGCCCTGGCCAACACCATCGCCGAGTCTCCCCGCTTGCGGGATCTGTTCGTTGCGCCCGGGAATCCAGGCACACGCCAGTACAACGTCTCGCTCGATGTCGGAGACTTCAACGAAGTTGTCGCCTTCTGTTCCAAGCAGTCCATCGACCTGGTTGTCGTCGGACCCGAACAACCCTTGGTCGACGGCCTCGCCGACCATCTCTTGCCGCACGGCATCAACTGCTTTGGTCCCACCGCGGCCGCTGCCAGACTCGAGGGGTCAAAGAGTTTCGCACGAGGCTTCGCCGAGCGGCATGGAATACCCGGGCCGGCGAACGCCACGTTCACCGACGCCGAAGCTGCGCTCCAATGGCTCGCGCAACAGGACTTCGACGTCGTGGTCAAAGCCGACGGCCTGGCGGGCGGGAAGGGTGTCGTCGTCCCCGACGATCGCCTCGAGGCCGAGTCGGCGATTCTGGAATTCCTGTCCGAAGGGATCATGGGGCAGAGTGGTCGCACCATCGTGCTCGAGGAGAAGATCAGCGGCGAGGAAGTGAGCCTGTTCGGGATCTGCTCGGCGGATCAAATAGATCCCCTCGGTGGCCTCACCGCCCAGGACCACAAGCGGGTCGGCGAAGGCGATACGGGACCGAACACCGGAGGCATGGGGGCGTTTGCACCGGTTCCCGGGATTGATTCGATGCTTGCAGAAGCGCTCGTGAACACCTTCCTGGTGCCGGTTCAGGTCGGAATGGCCATGGAAGGCACGCCCTATGTTGGGGTGGTCTACGCCGGGATCATGCTGACCGAATCAGGTCCGCGGCTGATCGAGTACAACTGCCGGTTTGGCGATCCCGAGGCCCAGGTCGTCTTGCCGTTGGTCGACGGGGACGTGTTGTCGGTCATGTACGCAGCCGCAACGTCACAGCCGTGGGAACCGCTCAAGGCCAAGTCCGATCGAACAGCGGCAACTGTAGTGGTGTGCGCGGAGGGCTACCCGAGTTCGCCGAGAACCGGCATCACGATTCCCAACGCAGTCGCTCCGGAGGGAGCGCGGCTCGTTCACGCCGGCACTCGGGACGATCATGGTCGTCTGGTCAGCGCAGGCGGCCGTGTCTTGAATGCCGTGGGCGTGGGGGAGGATCTCGAGCAGGCCCTCGAACGCAGTTATGCCGTTGTTGATCAGCTGGTCGGCGACGGTCTGTTCGCCCGACACGACATCGGCTGGCGGTACGTGGACCGCCGCCATCCAACGAGGTCAAGCGGAAGTGAGGCATCTCCTGTGTCCACCATCGAAAACGAAGCGTACGCTGCGGCAGGGGTGTCGCTCGCCGCCGGAGCGGCTACCACCGCCCGGATATCGGCCGCAGTAAAAAGCACACATGACGAACGGGTGATCGCCGGTCTCGGCAGTTTCGGAGGAGTCTTCGCAGCCTCCGAGCTGGTTGCCATGGAGGAACCGCTTCTTGTCGCCAGCACCGACGGAGTCGGAACCAAAACGATGCTGGCTGAGATCCTGGTCGCCAACGGACGGGACGCATCCGAGGCGTGGAACGGACTGGGTGCCGACATTGTGAACCACGGCATCAACG
>JABDMN010000372.1 GCA_013001485.1 Acidimicrobiia bacterium | reverse complement strand
GAATTCTCTGGCCTCGAGCGCCCCCGTCGGTGGGCAGTGGCGATCCTGCTCTTCCTCGTCGTCTTCATCGTCATCCCGGGGACCATCGCCTTCATCGCTTTCGGATAGGCCGCGCCGGCGTTCACTTGGACGTCGAGAGGTCGGCGGCCCAAGTCAGACGTTGGGACCGGATGGGACGCGGGCGGTGACCTTGGCGACCGAACCGGTGCGCCCGAAGACATCTGAACTCGTTTCGGCGTCGAGGCTCGATCCCGGCTGCAACCGGGTCGTGCCGTCGGCGAACTCGATCTCGATCTGTGCGTCTCCGTCGGTCCGGGACACCACGATGGGTACCTGGCACAACGTGGTGCCGAGTGATCCGGGAGAGAGGTCGATGGTGATTCCACCGAGAGCGGTGTCGAGCAGCTGCCACGTCTCTGCCTCGGTCACCAGCTCGAGGCCACGGAGGAACAGCCGATCGAACTGGATCTCACCCCCGTCGACACGAACCCCGACCTCGGCGGGCCGAGTCAGCAGCTCCTCTTTCACAAGACCCGTCATTCCCGGCTGCTGTGCCCCCGCATGCCCAGGAGTGTGTGAATAGGGATCGGTGGGGATCGCGCCGAACTCGGTGGCCGTCTTGTTGAAGCCGAGGCCGGCGCGAACACGCCAGAAGGCCCCCACCAACCGTTCGATCGTCTCGGGAGCCGCGCCGGCTGCGACCGCTTCGAACGCCGACTCCTGCACCGCCACGGCGAGCTTGGCAACCATGTGCCAGTAGATGGAGCCGATGCCTTCGTATCCGTACATCGACCCCGAGCGGCCGGTGTAGGCGTGGTGATTGAAGACATGCTCGTAGGCGTCGAGCGTTTGATCGCGGTGGGTGGCAACCAGATCGCGCCATTCCTCGACCGCGGCGAGTTCGTCGAGAGCGGTCTCGAGGTGGTCTTGCTTGGCGAAATCGGCGTCGAACCGAACCAGACCGTCGGGCCCAGCCGTGACGACCGTTTGGTCACCCGACTCGAGTAGAGCCCGCAACAGAGGGTTGGCGTCGACGGCCTTCTCCGGCACGACGTTCTTCTCCAGAAACGACGGCAGCTGTCGTGCCGGGTAGAGCATGAAGCTGTCCTGATCGGCCCGGTACATCGAGCTGTCGAAGAGCGCGTCGACGATATCGGCCCTCTCCTCAGGCGAGAGCACACCCGATCCGATCACGGCCACCTGGCCCTCGAGCATCTCGTAGAGGTGCTCCACGGATGCCTCCGTTGCGGTGTCGCTGAAGTGGACGAGGTTGTACGAGTGATACAACCCGTCGCTGCGGCGGCCGGTGCGGATGGTGTCGTCGAGGTGCTCGATGGCGGCGTCGCATAGCTCGGCGATGGCCTCGGGTGCCACCTTCGTCCGGCCCGAGAATCCGAACGCATAGACCCGGGCCCGATACTCCGAGAAGGCCCGGCCCACGGTGTCCAACAGGTCCTTGCGGGCTTCATCAGTCATGTCGGCGGCATTGGGCTTCATCCGGGTGAACGTCGAGGCGAGGGCGGCCATCCAACCGGCAACCTCTGTAGAGATCTTGACGTCACCGACGTCGGCCGTGCGGAGAAGAGACCGCAGGTAGTCGAGGTAGCGGCGCAGGTGATAGAGCGTCACCATCGACAGGCCGTGCCCGACGAGGGCGTTGTTGGCGTCGTTCCATTCGGGCCGCTGGGTGTTCATCCAGATGCCTCCGCCGGGCACGAAGTTGGACAACTTGCTCAGCGCAGGAACGAGCAGCTTCTCCACGAGAGTCACCCGGTACAGCTTCCCGCTGTCCGTCCAGAGGAGCTTGCCATCGGCGCCCACGTCCGCCACCCGCGACGTCGTCGCGTCGTGGGCGGCCTCGACGAACTCGATGGTCGCCTTGGGGTCGCGGACCAGCTCGTCGTAGGCCTCCAGTCGGTAGGGGACATCGGCATAGGTGAACCACCGCTTCCCGAGGAGCCGGTGGATCGCACCCGGCGAGAACCGATCCGTGGCCTCGAGCAGACGCAGCAGATACACCACCTGGTGGTCGCCCCAATAGCCGATGTTGCTCCACGGATCGAGGGGGTCTGGAACCTCCCAGTCGATGCCGTCACTGGTGATGCGATACGGGTTGAAGCCGTCCGTCGTGGAGGCATTGACAAACGCCGAGATCATGCCGGGCAGATAGTCGGGGAAGCTCAGAGCCAGCGCCTCCCAGTTCTGGAAGATGTCTCGCCAGTTGCCCTCGTAGTAGACGATCGGTTCGCCCTCCTCGTCGCGCACCCGGATCGAGAACATGTTCCACGGACGACTCGGATCGCCGTGGCGACGCGAGAAGCTGAACGGCAGATACTCGAGGGTCAGCCGGATCAGGTCGACGTCGCCGGCTTCCTCCACAAGGTCGAGGAGGTCGGCCCGTCCAATGGTTTCCGGGAGCGAGGCGAGCAACGAACCATGCAGGTCTGCCGTCGTCTGGTTGCGGTTCCTCACGAAGTCGGAGAAGGCCGTCTTGTTCGCCACGTAGCCGTTCAGGGGCACGCCACCTCGCATGGTGTTGTACGTGACATTGGAGAAGTGGTGGGCAGTGGCCACCCGGTCCCCGGTCCGCTGCATCGCATCGGCCCGCGCCATGATGCCGACCAGAGCGTCGGACGCCTCGTCGAGTGATCGGGTGATCCCGGCGTCGATTTCGTCGTCCGACTCCAACATGTCTCGGACGCCGGTCACCGCGGCCTGGTCGAGCCCGGCATCGATCACGATGCGCCAGGTCGCCGTCTCGCCTGGCTCGAGCTCCACGCCGCCCCTCAGGAGATATGCGCCGGCGGTGCCGGTCACCAGAGACACGTCGTCGAGAGAGCCCGAGAAGATGTCTGGCGACAGTGTGACCGAGGCGTTGGCAAGGCCGGTCGACCACACGGCCGTTGCGCGCAGAACCTCAGCGGGCTCGGGCCGGTCGACCACGCCGCTCTCGAGGGAGAAGACGCCGAGCCGGCTGTCCTTGCCCACCAGTTCGCTGCGCTTGTAGGCGTTGGTGAGATTGCTCACGCGCTGATAAACGAACGGAGACAGCCCATGCGGGAGGATGTTCACCAGACCGTCGATCACGTGAACGCCGACCGGGTCGGTGCCTCCGTTGACGAGTGTGGCGGTGCGCACGAATCCGAACCGATCACAGCTCTCCCAGCTGTAGCGGAACGTCAGGCCCAGCTCACCATTGCTCTCCTCGAAAATGATGGATTCGCCGACCACCGACTTGTAGAGCGACCTGCGCACGCCTGGCTGGGCGGTCGGCGCGAATGGCAGCCATGTCGCTTCGCCTACCCGAATCGACGTCACCGGTCCCACATGGCCCGCGCTGGCGTGGATCAGGTCGTCCGTGGCGTAGGGGAAGACCGCGCCGGCGGCATCCCCTCGACCCGCGGTGAGAGCGCCTGTGCTCGAGATGAATATCCAGCGATCGCCATCGGAGACGATGCTCATCAAGAACGGAGCCATCCGGTCCACATCGGGCACGGCGTAGTAACCCGACCCGTCGATTTCCATCAACC
>JABDMN010000270.1 GCA_013001485.1 Acidimicrobiia bacterium | reverse complement strand
GTAGAGCCGGCGTTCCAGCCACGACATCAAGACAACCGCAGGGTGGCGAGTCGAGAACCCGCCGACATCGACCAGCGTGAGCGGCCAGAGGTCCCGAATCTCCAACACGAACGGAACACGGCGCCGTTTGGCCAAGCGAGCGGCAGCGTCGGCACCGAACAAGTGGGGACTCGAGCCGATCACCACGTCCGGTTCGGGGAGATCCCGAGTCGAACGCCCCGACCACACACGCAGTGCGAAGACAACCATGTTGAAGAACCTGGCAAGCGTGTTGCCTGAGTAACCGGGGGCTTTCACCCAGCGGAACCTTACGCCGTCGATCAGCTCGGTCGGAGGACGGCCCTCATCGTCGGATCGCTGCATGTGATCGAAGGCGCAAGCCACGATCGACACGTCATGGCCGAGCGCGACTAGCTGCTTGCCGAGGTTGTGGTGTCGCGTACCGCCCGCTCGATCAGGGGGGATGGCGTAGTGGTTGACCAGCCATATGTTCATGCGGGGGCGCACCGTACAGGAGCGGCAAGCTGTCGGCGCACCATCGATCGATCAGTCGTCGTCGTTGTCGTCCTCGATGGAGACCTCTAGCTGACCAGATTCGATCGCCGCCTTGAACTTCGCCTCGTAGCCGTCCGCTTCGAACTCCACCTCGACCCGAGGAGGGCCTGTCATTTCGATCTTCATTGAGAAGCCGGCGTACGGAGCAGCATCGACCAGTTGCACGAAGTCGGTGCCGTATTGGACCCGTACCCAGCCTCCCGTCAGCTGATACGTGGCTATCTGCGGAGAAACCGATGTTGTGGTTGCCGGCACGGTGGATGTCGAGGTCGTTGTTGTCGATGCCGAGCCGGCCGCCGTCGTCGACGTTGTCGTCGATCCCTCGGTCGTTGCGGGCAGGGTTGTCGTGGTGGTCGACGCGGTTGTGGTGGTGTCCACAACGGGGGCAACCGTCGTCAATGGAGCCGGCGCCGTGGTCACGTTGTCACGCACTGCCCCGACCGCCTGGGTGGCAACGAAAACCGACAAACCGGTGACCGCCATCCACGAGACCACGAGGAGCACTTGACGCTGCATGAACCCATTCTCCACGATCGAGGGGCCGTGGGAGCTAAGCGTCGGATAAGCCACGGTGAAGCCATTCGATCCGAGGCTTGGATCACCAGAGCCGTCGGTATGGTGACGAACGTGGCGAACGTCCTGCTCATCGAAGACGACCATCGGATCCGATCCGCCCTGGCGAGGGCGCTGGCCGAACGCGGGCACGGTGTCGAGTCCGAGGGAGCAGGCATGGCAGGAGTCCAGGCGGCCGTCACGGGCGATGTCGACGTTGTGGTCCTCGACCTGGGGCTTCCTGACGTCGACGGGACCGAGGTGCTGCGAATGATCAGGGCGGTCAGCGACGTGCCGATCATCGTGGCCACGGCGCGTGACGATGAAACCGAGATCGTCTCGATCCTCGACAACGGCGCAGACGACTACGTGATGAAGCCGTTCTCGGCGGAGCATCTTGAGGCACGGATCCGTGCCGTCCTGCGCCGTAGTGGTGGCGAGAGCGAGGCCACCGTCGTCGAAGTCGGCGAACTGAGGATCGAGCCAGGCCCCCACGAGGCATACCTCGCAGGCGAAACGCTCGAGCTGACAAGCAAGGAGTTCGATCTCCTCCTGTACCTGGCGGAACGCCCCGGAGTGATGGTCTCCAAGCGCGAGCTCCTCGCCGAAGTGTGGCGTCAGCCCTACGGAGGAGCCGACAAGACTGTTGACGTGCACCTGTCGTGGCTGCGCAAGAAGCTCGGCGAGACGGCGGCAGAGCCCCGCTACCTCCACACGAAGCGCGGAGTCGGCGTCAAGCTGACGGAACCCAGCTAATGCGGCGCCGGCTCGTAATCGTCTCGTTTGCGATCACGTCGATGGTCGCCCTCGCGTTCGTGGTTCCGCTCATGCTCCTCACCCGGCAGCTGGCCGAGGACCGGGCCGTCTCCTCCGCCGAGCAGCAAGCCGAGACGGTTGCCCAGTTGCTATCGACATCACCCGGGATCACCCCCGAAGCGGCATTTGCCGGGCTCGGTTTCGATGAGGTGTCGCTGATCCTCCCCGACGGATCGGTTGTCGGGGAAGAGGTCCCAGACGACGAGGATCTGACCGGGCCGCTGCTCGGGGCTGCAGGCAACCAGTCGGTAGATGGCGGCGTGGCCGTGTACGTGCCTGTCGCCAACAGCTCCGGCGAGATCATCGTGGTTCGCAACTTCGTCGAAGACGAGGCCCTGAACGAGAACGTCGGGCGCTCCTGGCTGATCCTCGGTTCGCTGGCAGCAGCGCTGGTCGGCGCCGGGGTGCTCGTTGCGAACTGGCTGGGTCGCTCGATGGTGAGACCCGTGGAGGACCTGTCCCGCGCTGCGGCTCAGCTTGGGGAGGGGAAGCTCGACACACGGGTCGCGGCCGGCGGCCCGCCAGAAGTCGCGGCCGTCGCCGCCGAGTTCAACCATCTGGCGGGTCGGGTCACCGAACTGCTCCAACAGGAACGAGAGACGGCGGCTGACCTGTCGCATCGACTGCGCACTCCGTTGACGGCAGCCCGATTGGATGCAGAGAGCCTTCCCGCCGGGGAGGCCAAGGAACGGGTGCTCGACGACCTTGCAGAGTTGGAGCGAACCATCGACCACGTCATCGCCGAAGCCCGCCGACCCACCCGCACCCCCGATTCGGCGACCGACGTCGCAGCGATCACGGCATCCCGGGCCCGGTTCTGGGGAGCTCTGGCGGAAGAGCAAGGCCGCGCCACCACTGTTGACGTCGCTACCGGTCCGGTCCTGTGCCGGGTCGACGAATCGGACCTGACGGCGGCCATCGACGCCATCGTCGGGAACGTCTTCTCCCACACTGCAGACGGCGTCGCCTACTCGGTGGGGCTGGCTTCAACGGACGGCCTGGCGAGGATCACCGTCGAGGACGCCGGCCCCGGGTTCGCCGACACCGATGCGGCCCAACGCGGGGTCAGTGGAGCCGGTTCGACGGGCCTCGGACTCGACATCGCCCGGCGAATCGCCGAGCAAGCAGGCGGGGCGTTGGAAATCGGTGGCTCATCCGACGGCGGGGCGCAGGTGGTGTTGACGATCCCTCTCGCAGCCGCGCCGTAGCCTGAGTCCATGACCGACCTCGTCATAACGGCCAGCACCGTCATCACGGTCGACGCCGAGCGGCGCGTCATCGATCAAGGAGCTGTCGCCATCACCGGCGATCGCGTCGTGGCCGTCGGCAATGCGGCCGACATCGTCAAAGCCCACCCTTCGGCTCGTCGCCTCGACTTTCCCGATGGGGTCGTGTTGCCCGGGTTGGTTGACGCACACGGGCATGCAGGCCATTCACTGATCCGAACCATGGCCGATGACCTGGCCACGTGGATGGCTGCGTGCGAGGCGGTCTACCTCCACGGTGCCGTCCCGCAGTTCTGGCGCGCCGACGCTCGACTCATGGCTCTCGAACGCCTGTTGGCCGGGACCACCACATCGCTCTCGATGTTGGGCGGCGCTGGGGACACGATCCGGGCCGATGATCCCGCTCACGGGTCTGCTCACCTCGATGGGGTTGCCGAGATTGGAGTGCGCTCGGTGATGGCCGTCGGCCCCGGGGCTCCACCGTTCCCCAAGACCACCACGGGCCCGACCGGGAGCCTGGCAACGACGTTCGATGGCCAGATGGAGGTCGTAGGGGAACTCGTGGAGCGGTACCGCGACCATCCGACGTCGTCCGTTGCGCTCACATACCCGACCCTCTCGATGCGGGACGTGACCGAACCGGTCGACGCCGAACTGGTGAGAGGCGCAAGCGCGGTCAGGGAGCTTTCTGACGCCGCGGACCTCCTCATCGTCCAGGACGGGCACCGTGCCGACACTGTCGCGGCGAGCGATCGCCTGGGTCTTCTGTCAGCTCGATCGCTCTTCTCGCATTCCATCGATCTCGAGCCGGGCCACATCGAAGCACTCGCCAATGCCGGCGCGGCAGTGGCGCACAATCCGTCGGCTATCTATTCGCAGTTCGGTAGATGCCCCGTCCCCGAACTCCTCGAAGCCGGAGTCACCGTCGGGCTCGGTTCAGATGCCACCGCCCCCGACCGATCGGTCGACATGTTCCGCCACATGTTTCAGCTCACTCGCTATCACCGTGCCGACCGCAGGGATCCGTCGTTGTTCCCGCCCGGGACGACGCTGGAGCTGGCGACGATCGGCTCAGCGACAGCGCTCGGTCTTGGCGACCACCTGGGGTCGCTTGAGGCAGGGAAACTGGCCGACATCGTGGTGGTCGATGCGGCGAAGCCCCACCTGACTCCGCTCACGCATCCGGTCCACCAGCTGGTCTACTTCGCCACCGGCGCGGACGTCGACACGGTGATAGTTGGAGGCAAGGTGCTCATGGAGAACCGCCAGGTGGCCCATGTCGAGATCCCTGAGGTTCTCTCCGAAGCCCGCGACGCACAGACCGCAGCGTTTGCCAGGGTCGGAATCGATCCCAGCCCCGACCGGGAAGGGATGTGGGGTTCGGTCCGCTACGCAGATGGCCCCGGCCTCGATCTCTGACTCACACGGTCCTCAGCGTTGCGGTGGACCTGACACACAGAACTCGTTGCCCTCGGGGTCGGCCATGATCGTCCACTGGTGGTTCCACTCGTCCTTGCCTTCGAGACGGGTCGCGCCCAGCGCCTCGAGTCGGGCGACCTCGTCCTGGACCGACCCTTCGATCTCCACGTCGAGATGGACACGGTTCTTCACCGTCTTGCCTTCCGGCACCCTGGAGAACATCAGAATCGGATGGCCTTCGGGCATCGCAGATCCTCCAACGACGGCAAACGCTTCTGAGGGTTCTCCGAGCACCTCAAAACCGAGCGCTGCTGCCCAGAACTCAGCCGTACGGGCAGCGTCGTGACTGTCGAAGGTGATGTGCCTGACGGTGCCGGCCATGCTCAGGCTTGCGAGTAGAACTCGCGGATGGCCGCGGTGAAGGCGATCCGGCTTTCCTCCCAGGCGTAGAACATGTGCCCTCCGCCCCAGTGCTGAACCGTCAATCGGGAGGCAACGTCCTCGTCGAGCCGCATCAGGTTCCGCATCCGCTCGGCCGAGTAATACGGCGTCACCAGGTCGTACCGGCCGTGGGTGATGAACACCTTGAGGTCCGGGTTGAGGGCGATGCCGTAACGCAGATCGTCGGTGGCCCCAACGTGGTGCTCGAAGGCGTGACGCTCCACATCGACCTTCCAGGCCTGGAAGACCTCCATCGACAGCAAGTGATATTGCCGGTCGGTCTCGACACCGATGTATTCGCGGAGTTGCTGGTTGATGGCGGCTGTGTAGGCGGCCTCGATGCCGGCAAGGGTCGGATCTGGGCCGGCAAACGCCTGACGATCCGGGAACGGGTCGTTCGCCGTGATGGTGGCGTCGTAGAGGCCGACGACCTTCCCTTCCGTGCGGAGTAGCTCCCGGACGAACACGGTCATCGGGATGCGGCCCTCGGCAACGACGACCAGGTCGACAGGAAGACCAAGGATGTCGGCGAGCCGGGTCAGTATCCGTTCCCTCTCAGCGGGCTCCATCCCGGCACCTCGGGTGAGGAACGTCACGTATTCGGAAGTGGCGAACTCCTCTGCGGCCGTGAAGACCTCATCGAGATCAGAGCCTTCGGCGAAGGCCCGTGACTTGCCATGAAAGAGAGCGGCGGCAGCCATGGTGGGCAGCTTGTCCACCCATGGCAGAACGTCGTAGTCGGACGGGTTGAGCGGAGCCCATTCGAGCGCCGGCGAGATGAGGACAACGCCGCTCAGGCCGATCCCGAAACCCTCGGGAAGGAGCCGTGCCAGCTTGCCTCCGCGAAAGCCGCCGTAGCTCTCCCCGGAGATGAACACCGGCGATGACCAGCGGTCCCGGGTCGACAGCCACCTGCTCATGAACTCGCCGATCGACTCGAGATCGCGCTTCACGCCCCAGAAGACCTTGGGGTCGTTCTTGTCCTCGGGCTTGGCATCCTTGTCGGGAGCATCCGGCTCGATGGCACGGCTGAACCCCGTCCCGACCGGGTCGATGAACACGAGGTCGGTGAACCCGAGCCAGGACTCGGCATTGTCCACGAGCTGGGCCGGAGGGGCGGGCAGAGTCCCGTCCGGCGGGAATGCGACGCGGCGGGGGCCGACGGCGCCCATGTGGAGGTAGGCCGACGCTGCTCCCGGACCGCCGTTGAACACGAAGGTCACCGGTCGGGACGGATCGTCGCCGTCGGCGACGTAGGAGGTGGAGAAGACCTCGGCAACGGGCTTCTCCTTCTGGCGAAGCACCACCCATTCCGAACGCACGGTGTAATCGATGGTTCCTTCGGGCCCGCTCCAGACCCCCGACTTCTCGGCAGGCTCGGGGACCTCGTGATCGGGCTTCTTCGACTCGTCGGGGGCTTGGTTATCGCTCATACCGCGAAGCTAGCCCGTCGGGTCAGTTGGGAGGTGAGCAAAACGGGGGTGAACGTTGGTCGATGTGGTCGAACTTGCGCCCTCTATCGGCCGGTGGTCCACCCCCGCGACCGTCGGTCTGGATGCCTAAGGTCAGAATGATGAGGAGTCAGTAATCGACAGGCAGGCCGCCGACATTCAGGATGGTGTGGCCGCCGCTGTCGTTGACGCTGAGATCCGCATCGAGCAATCCCTGCAGACCGTTCGCTACGCCGTGGCCGCGATGTTCGGCGGAACGGTGACAGCGCTCCTGATCCTCGCTCTTGACTTCGAGCGAGCCGTGGAGAGCTACGCGATCGTGCCGCTCACAGCCTTGTTTGTCATGCAGGTGCCGATTCTGCGCAGCTACCTGCGGCTCCGAGGCCGGGGGCGCCCTGAGAGGGTCAGCAGACGTCACATGCGGCGAATCGAGGTGTTCGCCGGCCTGCAGGGCGTCATCTGGGCTGTTGCAGTGTTCCTGGCCTTGTCAGAGTTCAGTCCCACCGATGGGCTGGTCATGATTTCGGCCGTATTCGTGTGGGCATACAGCTCGGCCGCTGCCTACTCGACGATGCCCATCACATCCACCGTGTTTGTCGCTCCGATGGTCGCGGCTTCGTTTCTCGGAATGCTGATCTACGACATTGCCGACTGGGGACCGTTGCTCGTGCTGTTCTCGGGAACAGCGGGTGGTCTGATATTCATCATCACCAAGAACGGGCGCGCAACCAGGCGATCTGTGGCGCTGGGCGAGACAGTGAAGCGGCAGAAGTCGATGATGGAGAGCGTGTCAGGCCAGCTATCGAAGTACATATCGCCGAAGCTGTACCAGAAGATCTTCAGCGGCGAACAGCAGGTGGAGATCGTGGCGAAGCGAAAGAAGCTGACCGTCTTCTTCTCAGACGTCGTGGGCTTTACCGAGATCACAGAGCAGCTCGAATCGGAGCAACTGACGGCCCTGCTCAACTCCTATCTCACGGAGATGGCCGCGATCGCGGCCGAATACGGCGCAACTGTCGACAAGTACATCGGCGACGCCATCGTGCTCTATTTCGGCGACCCTGACAGCTTGGGCGTGCCCGAAGATGCCGAGGCGTGCGTTCGCATGGCAATCGCCATGCAGCGCCGGGTGCGCGAGCTGGGGTCGGAATGGCGGGCCCAGGGAGTTGAGCGTCCCTTTGACATTCGTGTCGGTATCAACACCGGCTATTGCACCGTGGGCAATTTCGGCAGCGAGCACCGCATGGACTACACGATCATTGGAAGCGAGGTCAACCTGGCGGCTCGTCTTGAGTCTTCGGCCGAGGTGGGAGGGATCCTGTTGTCGAACGAGACCCACTCGTTGGTCGAGGACTGGTTGATGTGTGAGCCGGCCGACGCCATCACCGTCAAGGGATTTCCCCGCCCGATAACAACCTTTCGAGTCATGGGGATCTACGACGATCTGCACGAGGAAGGCCGAGTGTTCCACAGCGATGTCCAGGGGCTTCGAGTCACCGTCGACACCGAGGCGATGGGCGAAGAAGGCAGGGCGGCTGCCCGGGCGACGCTTGAGGCTGCCATAAGCGCTCTTGACGACTGAGGCTCTGACTCGGCGGTGTCGTTCTCGCCTATGGCGAGCGAAGCTGGCCCGTCAGGTCAGTTGAGAGGTGAGCAGGGCGTAGGTGAAGGTGTACTCGACGGCGGCTGGATCGTCAGTGTCGTCTCGATCGGCGAACTTCTCGTCGACAAGGGTCTCGATCACATCGGCGACTTCCTCGGCCTCAGCGGGAGTCAGCATGGCCACGGTCCGTCCCAGGACGACTTTCGTGCCGTCGCCTTCGAATCTGCGAAGGATGGCTGCCTCGGCCTCGACCCTGAGTGGCCCAACGACGATCGAAGCAGCGGAGCGCGCGACAGCTTCCGGGTCGTCCACTCGTTCGAGCAGATCCGGCGCGGGAGTGATCGATTTCCCGGCGATTCGGTATAACTTCTCGAGGCGGGCTCCCGACTTGCGGGTGTGGACGATCTCGAGGAACCCGGCGTCGGTGAGCATGTTGACGTGGTGGTAGAGCCGGGTGACGGGCACATGGAGTGACTCGGCCATCTCTCGCGTCGACATCGGCTTGTCGGCGAGCTTGAGAATGCGCATGCGGAACGGTGATTCGAGCGCTGCGATCTGTGACGGATCCTCGATGAAGACGCTTTCCGGGACCTCCGGCAGATCGGGTATCTCGGTCGTCATTTGGTGGCGTCGACCGATCCCGCCGATCGGCGCTGGTTCGTCTTGATGGCTGCCTTGATCGCTTCCGGGTTGTTGAAGAACATCATGTCCTTGATTCCTCTCGTGTCTTTCGACTCGTGTCTACCGACGCTCTATGGCGCTGATCGTTTCGGCCGGCCGGTGGTACTGGTTGGCCTGTCCTGCTGCCTTGATCGCTTCCGGGTTGTTGAAATACAGCATCTGTCTCTCCTCTTGGTTGCTGTTCAATCAACATGAATATGGCACGTCCCGCAGACATAGTCAAGCGATTTGAATATAGGGATCCGAATTTGAACAGCACCATGAGCCGGTCAGGCGACTACTGGGGGCTCCCGATCCGGAGTTGGTTGCCGTCGGGGTCGTGGATGGCGAATTCGACGAGGCCGTAGTCGGTGGTCTCGAGGGGAAACACGGTCGCTGCCTCGACCTGGCTCCACTCCGCATGAAGCGCCGCGGCGTCGGTGATTCTCAGATAGCACCCTCCCCCACGAACTCCCGGTTCCAGGAAGAAATGGAGCTCCGCGGCGTCACGTTTGATGATCAGGTAATCGTCCCAGCGCGACAGCTCGTCGAAACCGAGGGCCGTGTAGAAGCGGGCGGTGCGACCCAGATCCGCAGACGGGAGGATGGGGATGGCGGGTGCGTCGATGGTCACGGCATGCAACCTAGGAGGTCAGACCTGGCGGCCACTCTGATTCGGACCAGTCCGACAGCTCGCAGAGTCGGGTCCACAACTCTTCCCGATCCCCCGGTTTGGCGAGCGTCTTCTTCGACCGGTGGGTCGACCGGGGCATCCGGTCGTGCCAGAAGAGCCCGTTCGCGTCGAGGGCCTCGTCGGCGGCCGCAAGCCACACGATGGTGTCGGCTCCCTGATCCGGCGTCCTCAGAATCGGACGGGTGAGGAGCCGGAACGCAGGGAGCGACTTCTGGACTCCGGGGGTGTCTGCCCATCCCGGATGCATCGAGTGGAAGGTGATGTCGTGGGAGCCCAACCGCTCAGCCCACATCTCGGTGAGGATCACCTGGCCGCGCTTGGTCCTGGCGTAGGCAGCTGAGCCATTCCACTCCGGATGGCGTTCCCACTGCAGATCGCGAACCCGGATCCGTTGGGTGTACATGCCGCCTGAGGTCACGTTGATCACCCGCGACGGCGCCGAGGCGGCCAGGCGCGGTACCAGCAGGTTGGTGAGCAGGAAGTGCCCGAGCAGGTTGAGGGCGAACGTTTGCTCGAGTCCCTCGCTTGTGACGTCGCGCTCAGTGAACAGCGACCCCGCGTTGTTGATGAGGGCATCGATCCGGGGGGTATCGGCGAGCCGCTCACCGACGGAGCGCACCTCGGACATCAAAGACAGGTCGGCGATCTCGTAGGTGACGGAACCAGCCCCGACCTGATCGACTTCCGCCGCGACGGTCGCAGCCTTTTCCGGGTTCCGGGCGACCAGCACCAGGTCGGCATCCAGTTTGGCGAGCTGGAACGCTGCTGCCTTTCCGAGACCCGAAGTGGCGCCCGTCACCACGACGGTCTTGTCGGCCATCGACGGAAGGTCCTCGAATCTGCGTGAGCGAAGCCCGTACCCGAGACGGGAGAACCCGAGCACAACCGAGGTGTCGAACAAGCGATCTGTGGTTGACGGTTCCATGTGCAGAAGGTACCGGGCTGTGTGTTGCTACACCGTCACGGACACAAAACACCGGGTCCTATGGCCCTAATCGCTTGCGGTGTTGAGGGCGGACCATTGTGGAAGACCGCCGCTGAGGAATGCGGCTCCCGTTCCTCCTCCGCAAGGGG
The DNA here is from genome assembly GCA_013001485.1 of Acidimicrobiia bacterium. GTDB lineage: Bacteria > Actinomycetota > Acidimicrobiia > Spongiisociales > UBA5794 > JABDIW01. The sequence continues at coordinate 506 of JABDMN010000270.1, read as the reverse complement.
GAGGAACGGGTTCATCGGCCAAGAGTGGTGGGTCGACCTCAGCCGAGCGGTGTGCCGATGTACTTGGTCTCGAGGTACTCCAGCAAGCCGGCATGGGCGCCTTCTCGGCCGAGGCCAGACTGCTTCACGCCACCAAACGGAGCAGCCGGATCCGAAACGAGTCCGCGGTTGACCGCAACCATGCCCGCCTCGAGACGCTCGGCGACTGCGATCGCCTTGGCTGAGTCGCCCGAGTACACGTAGGAGATGAGCCCCATTTCGGTGTCGTTGGCCTGTTCGACGGCGGTGTCGAGATCGTCGAACGACACAACCGGCGCGACCGGACCAAAGATCTCGTGACCCAGGATGAGCGCTGAGGGATCGACGTTGGCAAGCACGGTCGGCTCGAAGAAGTAGCCCTTCCTGTCGGGGGCCCGTCCTCCGGTGAGCACCGATCCGGCTGCAGCTCCGACAGTGGCGTCCACCAGATCGGCGACCTTCGACTGAGTGTCCCGGTTGATCAGGGG
>JABDMN010000317.1 GCA_013001485.1 Acidimicrobiia bacterium | reverse complement strand
GCGACCCAGTTCCCGCAGCCAGGCATGTTCCGGCACGCCAATACGAGCTTCCAGCTCATCGATGTGCCGTCGGTTGCCGCTGAGCACCCGATCCCCTTCCTCGCCGACACTCTTCAGCACGCCGATGGGTGCCTCTTCGTCATCGATTTGGCCCAGCCGGGATGTGTCGAACGTTCGCAGCAGGCAATCGAGATCCTCGCCGAACGCCGGGTACACCTGATACCGGAATGGCCCGAGACTGGGTCACTCGACCGTGAGGACGACGACGTCTTTGCGGTCCTTCTACCCACACTGCTCGTCGCCAACAAGGTCGATCTCCTGGAGGAACCCGAGGCCGAGCTCGAGATCCTGGAAGATCTCCTCCACGTCGACTACCCGACCATGGCGGTGTCAACCGAAACCGGTGAAGGCCTCGAGCACATCGGCCCGTGGCTGTTCGATCATCTCGGGGTCGTGCGCGTGTACACCAAGGTTCCCGGCCAGGAAGCCGACATGCACAACCCCTTCTCGATGCGACGCGGAGACACGATCATCGATCTGGCCCGGTTGATCCACAAGGACGTGGCCCGAGATTTCACCTTCGCACGGGTGTGGGGCAAGCACAGCTTCGATGGGCAGCAGGCGGGCCGCGACCACGAGCTGGCCGACGGTGATGTCGTCGAGGTCCACACCCGGTAGGGACAAATCCGCGAAGTTGAGTGATCCCGGCGCCATCATCGCACCATGCGTCTACTCGTTCGGTCCCCTGGCTCACCCTTCCTACAGGAAGTCGATCCGAGCACGATCGATGAGGCACGAGCCACGGCGGAGTGGATTTGGGTGGACGTGCCGGCCGTCGACAGCGACACCGTGCTGGACCTCGCCCACCGGTTCTCTTTCCACGAGCTGGTCGTGGAGGACATCCTCGCCGACACGGAGTTCCCCAAGATCGACGAGTTCGGTGACCAGCTGTTCGTCGTGCTTCACGGTCTCGCAGCCGACACCGACACCATCAGGACCGTTGAATTCGATGCTGTTGTGGGCGACGACTTCCTCGTGACGTTCCACCGCGAGGCTCTGCCTGGTGTCGAGTGGATGATCGAGGCTTCCCAGAGAGGCGTGGGAGCAGACGGCCCCGACATCCTGTTGGCACGCATCGCCGAAGCCGGATCCAGGCGACTGCTACCCCTGGTCGATGCGGTCGATGCCCGCATAGAGGAACTCGAGGACGAGGCGATACTCGGCGACCCGGGGATCCCCGCCCAGGTCATGCAGATGCGCCGCGAAATGGTTGTGCTGAGACGCGTGATCGCCCCCCAGCGCGAGGTGTTCCTCAGATTGCGGGACGGCGCCACTGCGCTGGGGCAGAGAGCTGAAGAGCGCTTCTCCGATGTCTATGACCACCAGTACCGCATTGTGGAATCGCTCGACTCCGCTCGTGCGCTTCTCGGCGCAGTACTCGACACGTACCGCAGCACAGTCGCCGAGATGATGAACGAAGTCATGAAGGTGCTGACCGTCTTCGCTGCGATCCTCCTGCCCTTGTCGCTGATGGCCGGGATCTACGGCATGAACTTCGAGAACATTCCCGAGCTGTCATACCGCTGGGCGTACTTCGCTCTGCTGGGCGTGATGGCAGTGACGGCGATCAGCCTGTGGGTCTACTTCGCCCGTAGGAAGTTCATCGGTGGCCCCCGAATCGATCGGGTGCCCAAGGTCGTTGGAAAGGGACTGGCGGGGCTCGTTCACCTCACCATGAAACCGATCCGGTTCGTCAAGCTCAACGATCACACCGATCGCAAGAGCTGATTCCGGACGTCGCCCATAGCCGAGCTCAGTCGTCGGTGATTCCCGCCCGCTCGGCCTCGGGCACGGCGAGCCGGGCGATTCTCTTGGCGAAGTAGTACACCCGTTTGAGGGTGGTGATGATGTCGGTTTCGAGCCGGTAGGTGGGGACGCGGTCGGGAGCGTCGGCAACGAGACGTTCGGCCTGGTGGGCAGCGGCGGACCGTTGCAGGCTGTTGATCTGCTTCTTCATCGAAGCCACCTGGTGAGCCGCTTCGGCGTTCTTCTGCGTGAGCGCAAGCATGGCGCCGTCGAGAGCCTGCGCTACCGCTTCGTGAAACTGCGACAAGACGCTGAAGGTCTCTTTGGAGACCTGAAGGCCCTGCTCGATGCGTGTCAGACCGTGGTTGATGAGGTTCGTCTCGATGAGGTCGCCGATCGCTTCGAGGTCGTTGGTCGCTCCCATCAGGTTGAACAACTCATCGGTGCTCGTCTTGCTGAGGCGGGTCTCGGAGATCTTCCCGAGGTAGTCGATGATGTTGCCGTGCAGGGCATCGACCTCATCGTCCAGGTCGGCGATCTCCTGGAGCTCCCATCTGGTCCCTGAGAGCACGGCAGGCAGTGACAGAGCCAGCATCGTGCGGACGCGGTCGGCCATGCGGAGCAGCTCGAGCCGGGCCCGGTCGATGGCCAGCGTCGGCGTACGGAGCAGCGCCGCGTCGAGGTATTTCGACTTGATGGCGGCCTCGGCTCCCTCGGGCCGATCCTTGATGAGCCGGTCGACGAGACGGGCGAACTGGGGTGTGAACCCGACGATGAGTAACGCGTTGACGACATTGAAGATCGTGTGGGCGTTGGCGATCTCGCGTGGCGTACCCCCACCGATGTTGCCGACGAACGTGGCCAGGAGCCCTGTGAACGGCAGCCAGAGCAGGACGCCACCGACGTTGAACAAGGTGTGGGCTCCAGCTGCCCTCAACGCTTCGCGCGGCTTGCCGAGCGCGGCCAGGATCGCGGTGATCGCGGTCCCCACGTTGGCGCCGAGCACGAGGGCGATCCCGGTCTCGAGGCTGATCAGGCCCTGCTGGGCGAGCACGATGACGATGCCTGTCGTCGCCGACGACGACTGGACCAGCGCGGTGAAGGCGGCGGCGACGGCCACACCGAGGAGCGGGTTCTCGAAGCTCTGCATGGCGTCGATGAAGGTCTCGCTCTCGCGAAGCGGCGACATCGCGTCGCCCATGAGCGTCATGCCGAAGAACACCAGCCCCAGCCCGAGGAGAGCCGATCCGCGGGCGCGTCTGGCGCCGTCCTTCGACAGGAACGCAACTGCGTAGCCGATGGCTACGCCGTAGAGGGCGTAAGTGGTGACCTTGAACGCGATGATCTGAGCCGTGATCGTCGTTCCGATGTTGGCCCCGATGATCACCCCGATCGACTGCTCGAATGTCATCAGTCCCGACGAGATGAACCCGACAACCAGCACTGTGGTCACCGAGGACGATTGGATGACCGCGGTGATACCGGCACCCGTCATCATGCCGACGAAGCGGTTCTTGGTGAGCTTGAGGAGGATTCCCCGCATCCGGTCGCC
>JABDMN010000287.1 GCA_013001485.1 Acidimicrobiia bacterium | reverse complement strand
GGTTGCGGACGTCGGCGGCGCGTCGCTTGTGAACGAAGGCGACTTCAGTGTCGAGGTGCTCGAGGTGGCGGGCGTACTTGGAGGCGAGCTTCACGCGTCCGGTGTCGGGAGAGACGATGGTCGAGGGCCCAGACAGCTTCGACTCGAGGTAGTCGACGAAGACCGGCAGCGCGGTGACATGATCGAAGGGCTTGTCGATGAACCCCTGGATCTGCCCGGTGTGGAGATCGACGGACGCGATGCGGTCGACGCCGGCTGCGATGAAGAGGTCACTGACGAGGCGGGCTGAGATCGGCTCTCGAGGCCGGCCCTTCTTGTCCTGGCGGGCATACCCGAAGAACGGGACGATGGCAGTGATCCGTTTCGCCGAAGCGCGCCGCAGCGCATCGATCATGATGAGCTGCTCCATGAGGTGGAAGTTCACGGGGTAGGAGTGGCTCTGGACCACGAAACAGTCGGCGCCTCGCACCGACTCGTTGAACCTGATGTAGATCTCGCCGTTGGCGAAAACCGATCGCTCAACTCCACCAAGCTGGACGTCCAGCAGCTTGGCAACTTCGTCCGCAAGCGGCTCGTTCGCCGATCCGCTGAAGACGATAAGACGTTTCCGGCCCGGCAGTTCTGCGCTCACTGCGGGTCCTTCTCCTTGGCCCGGTTCCTCCGTCGCTCAGCGTAGCCCTCGATCTCCTTTTGGTGCGAGCGGGCCACTCCGAGTGCCCCGGGAGACACGTCCCGAGAGATCACCGAACCCGCCGCGGTCCATGCATCGTCGCCGAGTTCGACGGGTGCCACCAGCACGTTGTCACAGCCGATCTTCACCCGATCACCGATGATGGTGCGGTGCTTCTCGTACCCGTCGTAGTTGGCCGTGATGGTGCCGGCACCGATGTTGGCGCCCTCCCCGATAGAGGCATCACCGATGTACGAAAGGTGAGGTACCTTCGACCCGGGCCCCACCTCGGTGGCCTTGATCTCGACAAAGGTTCCCGCCTTGGCCCCCTCGGCAAGCCTGGTGCCCGGCCGGAGGCTGGCATACGGCCCCACGGTGACGCCTGAAGCGATCTCGACTGACCGCAGCACCGAGTACCAGATCCGGCAGTCGGAGCCGATGTTGGAGTCCTCGATGAATGTCGACGGGCCGAGCGCGGTGCCGCTCCCGATGACGGACGACCCTGTCACGTGAGTGTCGGGGTGGATCGTTACCCCGGGCGCCAGCTCGACACCGGCATCGAGGTACACCCGATCCGGGTCGATCATCGCAACACCCTCGGTCATCCAGCGCCGGTTGATGCGCCTTCTCAGCGCGGCGGCGGCTTCCGCAAGCTGGTCGTGGGAGTTGACGCCGGTCCCCTCGGCCGGCTGAGTTGCCATTGCGGCAACCCGTTCCCCGGCACCCGTGAGTAGAGCAATCACATCGGTGAGGTAGTACTCGCCCTGGACGTTGTGCGGTTCGATCCGATCGAGGACAACTCCGAGGCTCGCGGCCGAAAACGCGTACACCGAGGTGTTCACCTCATCGATGGCCAACTGCTCGGGAGTGGCGTCGCCGTGTTCGACGATGGCGTCGACCATCCCGTCGTGATCGCGGACCACCCGGCCGTACCCGTGCGGATCGGGAGCATGCACGGTGAGCAGCGTCGCGGCGGCGCCCGCAGCTCGGTGCGTGTCAATGAGATCAGACACCGTCTCGGGGGTGATGAGAGGCATGTCACCGGGCAGAACGAGCACGATGTCATCGTCATCGAGCTCCAGGCCGGCGACACCGACGGCGGCGGCGTGACCCGTGCCCAGCTGTTCGTCCTGCCGGACGACTACAACGTCCTCGGGCAATCGGGCGATGACGTCATCGGCTCGGTAACCGACGACGACCGCAGTCTGCTCGACGGCGGCCTTCACAAGCGTCTCGAGCATCCACGAGATGAGTGGCCGGCCTGCAGCCTCGTGAAGCACCTTCGGGATCTCGGACTTCATCCGCGTCCCCTTGCCCGCGGCCAGGATCACGGCTTTCACGCCCATCGCTTGCCCTTCCTCTCTCGCCGGGACGATGGCTGGGGGGCCAGGACTCGAACCCGGACTGAGTGGACCAAAACCACTAGTGCTGCCAGTTACACCACCCCCCACTCGGGGATCGGTGAGCGAGTGTACCGCCGTGCGAGTTCATCGCTCGATGGTCCAGCCCCGATCCACCACGGCACACCCGGCGGAGAGCCGTGACCCGACCGGTACCTCGTCGCAGGCCGACGATGCCTCGTCGAGATCGGCGAAGAAGGCGAACAACGACGAGCCACTCCCAGACATGGCCACCGGTCTCCCCCATCGAGAACTCAGTTCGGCTCGCCATTCGGCGAGGCCCGGAGCGACGTGGACCGCCGCCGGGTAGAGGTCGTTCTCGAGCGGACCGAACTCTCGAAGTGCAGGAGGAAGCGCGGCGCCACCCATAGAAGGCGATTCGCTCGGCCCGAGGTTGTCGAAGGCCGAGAACACGGCGGCGGTCGACAACTCGATCGGCGGAACGACGACTCCGAGGGCGAACCCAGCCAACGGATCGAGAGGCTCCACGATCTCGCCCCGTCCCGACACAACAGCGGTGCCCCCCACGAAACAGAACGGGACATCTGAACCGATCTCCGGGGCGATCCTGGCCAGGACCTCGGCCGCGACGTCGTAGTGCTCTCCGGCCAGGGCGAGTGATGCCGCGGCGTCGGCAGACCCTCCGGCAAGCCCGGCCCGGGTCGGGATGACCTTGGTGAGCCGCACACCCGCGGGGTTGCCTGCTGCGGCGGCACGAACCGCCTCAACAGCTGCCAGCGCCGTGTTCGAGTGGTCGGTGGGCACTCCCGGGGTGTCGACCTCGACTCCGGCGTCGATCAACTCGACGGTGTCGGCCAGATCGATCGACTGGGAGAGCGATGACAGTTCGTGATAGCCGTCGCGACGCAGGCCGCGGACTCGGAGCGCCAGATTCACCTTGGCGTAGCCGTAGGCCCTCACGATGCCGCCCGCGCTAGAGCGAGAAAGCCTTCGGGTGCCAGCTCTTCGGCACGGGCCGTGTCCGAGTAGCCGGCGGCCTTCAGCACGGCCTGCGGGTCATCGAGGATCCCGGCGAGTGATCTGCGCAGCATCTTGCGTCGCTGCCCGAACGCGGCCCGGGCGAGCGTCACCGCCTCGGAGGCAAGAGGATCGGGATCGATGCGGTCGATCACTACGACAGCCGATTCGACGTCTGGTTTTGGCACGAACACATCACGAGCAACGCCAAACGCCCGATGCGCGGTTCCGTGCAAGGCAACGATCACCGACGGCACGCCGTACACACGGCTGCCCGGACCTGCGACCAGACGATCGGCAACCTCCTGCTGCACCATCACGACCATTCGGGTGACCTGCGGAAGAGTCTGGAGGACGTCGAGGACGATGCCGGTCCCGACGTTGTAAGGGAGGTTGGCCACCATCACCCAGGGGTCATCGTCGAGGACCAGGGGACGGGTGGCGTCCTCGAAGCGGACCTCTGCACCTATGGCGGTCTCTGCCAGCACGGGTCGCAACCGCTCATCGATCTCATAGGCAACGACACGGGCACCCGTCTCCACCAGGGCCGCGGTGAGAGCTCCGGTGCCTGCCCCCACCTCGACGACCTGGTCCTCGGGGCCCACGCCGGCCAGCCGGACGATCCGGTCGATGAGCTGCGGGTCAGCGAGGAAGTTCTGCCCGAGGCGCTGGTCGGGGTTCAGGTCGTACGCCGCCAGAAGGTCCCGGATCCGGGACCGACCCTGGGTCATCGGCCGAACACTGCGGCGGCCACTTGTGACGTCGACGACGCAACCTCGTCGAGGGGAACTCCCCACACCTCCGCCAGAGCCTCACCCACCCGCACGACGTTGGCCGGCTCGTTCGGTTGGTCACGGTGTGGGGGCGGGGTCAGGTATGGCGTGTCGGTCTCGACCATCGTCGAACCCGGTGGTGCCTCAGCTGCCGCAAACCGCACCGTGTCGCCTGTCGGATACGTGATCGGACCGGCGAACGAGAACGTCACCCCGAGTTCGCGGAACCGCTTCGTCCAGCGCGGGCCACCAGTCCAGCAATGGAGGATGGCGGCGGACCCCAGGGCAGCCGACTCCAACTCGGCGTGCACGTCGGCGAACGCGTCTCGACAGTGGATGATGATGGGCTTGCCGAGATCGGCAGCAAGCTCGAGCTGGGCCCGAAACGCCACCATCTGGTCCTCCCGGGGAGCAAGGTTGCGGTAATAGTCGAGCCCGCACTCCCCGATCGCCTGGGCATCGTTCGCCAGCGTGCTGATCCGGTCACCGACGCGGCCCCAGGCCGAGGCATCGTGCGGATGCAGCCCGGCCGACCACAACACCGTGGCGTGGCGTGCCGCGAGAGCGGCAGCAGCTTCGGATGTCTCCACATCGATGCCGGGACACATGATCCAATCGACCCCGGCGTCATGGGCCCGAGCGAGCAGGGCGTCAGGATCGGAGGTCACCTGGAGGTGACAGTGGGAGTCGACCCAGCCGGTCACTCGACCTTCTGGAACAGCGGGACCGCTTCGCCGAGAGCGGTCCCGGCTGCAACGAGGGGCCGTCCCCAGGCTGCGTCGGTGACACCGAGCATGCTGCGGACGATGTCGGACGTGAAAGGCAAGTACGGAGCCAGCGCGGTGTTGACGCCAGCGATCGCTTGAAGTGCAACGAACAGCGTCGTCCCGGTCCTCACCTCGTCCGTCTTGGCCGTCTTCCACGGCTCGCGACTCGACAGATAGGTGTTGGCCTCCTGCGCCGCCGCCATCGCCGTGGTCAGTGCCTGGCGAAGACGCACGGCGTCGAAGTGGCCGGCTGCTGCGTCGAGGGCGGCGTCAACAGCATCCAGCAGTTCGTTGTCCTCGACGTCCATCTCGCCGGCCTCCGGCACCGTGCCGTCGAAGTAGCGGTGAGTCATCGCCACGACCCGGTTCACGAGGTTGCCCCATGTGGCCACAAGCTCCTCATTGATGCGCCGGGCCAGCTCGTCCTCGCTGAGGTCGACATCAGCGTTCTCGGGGAGGATCGCAGCGACGGCGTACCGGAGGGCGTCGGGCTCGTACGACTTGAGCGCCTCACCGATCGTGATCCCGACTCCCCGGCTGGCGGAGGCCTGGGTGCCGCGGAAGGTCACGAAGTTGTTAGCCGGAACGTCAGTGGGCAGGTTGAGACCGCCGTAGCCCATGAGCATCGACGGCCAGATGATGGTGTGGAACGGGACGTTGTCCTTGCCGATGAAATACACGCCCTCCGCCTCCGGATTCTCCCACCAGGCGCGCCATGCGTCGGGGTCACCGCTCAGCTTCGCCCACTCCTTGGAAGCGGACAGATAGCCGATGACAGCGTCGAACCACACGTAGATCCTCTTGCCCGGGCCCAAACCCTCGACCGGAACCTCGACCCCCCAGTCGATGTCTCGGGTGATCGCACGGTCGTGGAGGCCCTCGTCCAACCAGCCCAGAGAGAAGTTGAGAACATGCTTGCGCCACCCTTCACGGCTGTTGAGCCACTCCCGCAGCCGATCGGAGAACTCCGACAGCTTCAAGAAGAAGTGCTCGGTCTCCCGTTGCTCCGGGGTGGCACCGCTGAGTTTCGAACGCGGGTCGATCAAGTCGACCGGGTCGAGTGTCCGGCCGCAGTTGTCACATTGATCCCCACGAGCGTCGTGGTAGTCACAGTGCGGGCAGGTCCCCTCGACGTACCGATCCGGCAGGTACCTCTCCACATCGGGGTCGTACATCTGGGTGGTTGTGCGTTTGTCGATGAACCCGTTCTCGTGAAGCCGCACGAACATGTCCTGGGTCACGGAGTGGTGATTCTCTGTGCCCGTCGACGTGAAGAGGTCCCAGCTGAAACCGAGCTTCTCCCAGTGATCAACAAACTCTCCGTGGTAGCGGTCGACGATCTCCTGGGGAGTGACTCCCTCCTCGTCGGCTCTCACGGTGATGGGCGTGCCGTGGACGTCGGAGCCCGAGACCATCAGCACCCGGTTGCCGGCCGACCGCTGGAACCGGGCATAGATATCTGCAGGCAGATAGGCCCCGGCGAGGTGACCGAGGTGCCGCGAACCCGACGCATAGGGCCAGGCGACGGCAACGAGGATGGTGCGATTCGACATCGCCGCGATGCTACCCAGTCGACCGATCCGCTCAGTCCAGACGGACACGGTGAGTTATTTCAACGATCGTTGACGAGTTATGTATGCTAAATCGGACGACCGGAGGGGACGAAGGTCGCACCACGAAAAACGGAGGTGCCACAGGTGGACACTGGAATGGTGCGCAAGATCGACGATCTTGGACGCATCGTTGTACCGGCAGAGACCCGGCGGCTCTTCAACATCCGAGAGGGAGACGAACTGGCGATCTCGATAGACGGGGACGCCATCATCATTCGTAAGTTGGAAGCCACCTGCACTTTTTGCGGCAACACCAAAGATGTTGCCTCATACAAGAGCAAGGGAATCTGTCTCACATGCCGAAGAGAGCTGGCCTGAGAACCAGCCACAAGGGCTGAGTCGGAAACGTCTCAGGTCTTGCGAAGGGCCAACGCCGCCTCGTAGAGGCGGCGCTTTCGCGTCCCGGTCTCTTCTGCGACGGTCTTGACCGCTTTCGACAACGACGTGCCTGAATCGACCAGCGCCCCAACTCGGGCGAGCGCATCCTCGAGCGAGACCTGGGGTGGCGGTGCCCCTTCGATCACCACCGTGATCTCACCCTTCACAGGGCGCTCCCCCCAGACTTCGACAGCGTCGCCCAACGACCCGCGCCACACCTCCTCGTGGAGTTTGGTCAGCTCGCGGGCGACGACCATGCGGCGTTCGGCCCCCATCGCAGTGGCCAACTCTTCGAGGTGACGGCCGAGCCGGCTCGGCGACACGTACATGATGAGCGTGCGGGGCTCGGCTGCCAGATCGGCGAGCCGGTCTCCACGCTCAGATGCTTTGCGTGGCAGGAAGCCCTCGAACACAAATCGCTCCGACGGCAGACCGGAGACGGCCAGGGCGGCCAACGCAGCGCTCGGGCCAGGGACGACTGTGACCGTCGCTCCCGCCTCGATGGCAGCGACAACTGCGCTGTGGCCGGGGTCGGACACGACAGGCATGCCGGCATCGGTGATCAGCGCCACCGTGTCGCCGCCCTCGAGCCGGCGCTTGACCTCCTTCGACCGCTCGGCCTCGTTGCCAACGAAGTAGGAACGCAGGGGGCGGTCGACGCCGAGCGCATCGAGCAGCTTGCGGCTGTGCCGGGTGTCCTCGCAATAGACCACGTCGGCGGAACCCAGCGCCTCGGCGAGTCGAGGAGGGGCATCACCCAGATTGCCGATTGGAGTCGCACAGACGACGAGTGTCCCGGTCACCGGTTGGAGGGTAGAGGCGAGACGACCGAACCCACCCGGGGACCCGGATCTTTCAGGCTCATCTCGAGGATCCAGCACGCATCTCGCTTCCATACGATCCGGCGCGGTCGGACGATGTCACTCGATGTCACCACGCCCACCCGATCGATGGCAACGATCCGCAGCGGCTCCCGCATGCCAAACGTATGCACCGAGCGTGTTCTCAACAACAACCGTCGATTCGCCGGTCGCGGGCGCAGCCCGCGCCACGATTGGCGGCCGCGACGGGCGACTTCGAGCCCGTCGCAAGACCACGTCGAGGGCATCACCTTCTTTGGCATTGGCCCGGTCACGGTTACACTCCCCGCCCTCATGGCGAAGGCGAAACGACGCAAGCTGCGCGCTCGGCGCAAGAAGGCCAATCACGGCAAACGGCCCAACGCGGGCCGGGGCTGAACCGTATCCCGGCCCACGCGCCGGGTCGACCCTCTCATTTCCGGGATTCCAGGCCGGGTTTGTCGCGCGCCCGCTCAGCCGTCGAGCGAACTCCGCAGCGCAGCACCTGCCGCGGCGTCGGTTGACGCGATGAACGTGAGGGCATCTTCCTCACGGTCGAGAAAGACGTAGCCCGTCTCTCCCTCGAACAGAAGACCGGCTCCATCCCCCAATCCGTCTCCGACGTCCATGGATCTGCGGATGTGATCGATCAGCGCCTCAGTGAGCTCGATCGCATCGCGCTCGGTCTCGCCCAGATACTCGAGGACGATGGCGACGTCGTCGCCGGCGGTGAGCACGCGATACGCATCGCCTCGCCAACCCGTCGACGCCTGCGTGATGTCGCCAGCCGGAACCGACTCGAGAAGCAACAGCTGCAGCCCCAATTCTCCGAACACCCCGTCCTCGACAACGGTCCATCCCGAAACCGACGTTGGGGGCAGCGACACGGCGAAGCCATCGTCGTTCGCGACGTAGCGGTCGGGATGGAGGATCTGCTCCGTTGTGACCGGAATGTCGACATACGCCTGGTCCACGGCGGCGATACCGCCCTGGTCGACCAGTTCGAGCGTGAAGAGGTAACCGTCGTTGTAGGGGAAGGCCAACTCGGCTTCGATGAACTCAGGGGCCGCGTCGATGGCACTCGTGTCGGCCTCCAGTGCCTCGGTGGCGAGAGCGAACTGCTCCGCAACGGACAGCGACTCGAGATAGACGATCTGGAAGTAGGTCGCATCTCCTTCGAGCAGTGCGCGGAGTGCGGCCGCCTCCTCGAACCTCCTGGTGTCACCCAGGTTCTCGAGCGTGGGGTACCACTGGAAATGCTGATCGGTGAGTGCGTGAACAAGCTCATGCACGACGATCGACCGGTCGAGTGGTGACAATCCGTCTGCCTTGGCGCGCACGACGAGCTCGCCGGTGCCACCGTCGTAAAACCCGGCGACCTGCTCCGAGTAGACGTCCAGGAAGATCTGCATCAGGTCCTCGTCTTCGTCCATCATGCCGAGAAGGGTGTTGAGGGCATCAGCTCTCTCGATCTCCTCGCGATCGATGTCCTCCTCGATCATCGCGGCGACACGGTCCGATAGGTCTGCGGCGTTGAGCACGGTGATCTCGGGTTCAGTGAGGAACGGCAGACCACGGATCTCCTCGGTGAGCACGATCAGTTCGTCGATCTCAGCCCTGATCTCGCGCGCAACATCGTCGTCGACCGGGGCGTCTGGGGCCAGCGTCGAGGTCGTCGTCGCGGCAACGGTGGTCGTGGATGTGGTCGTCGGTTGGTCAGCGTCATCCGTACAGGCGGTCGCGATGAGGGCGAGCGCGACGACAAGGACGGTGAATCGGCGAAGCATGTGACGAGCAGGGTAAATGGCGATACGAGGTAGTTCGGCGCGCCGCCGCTCGGACTTGACCTGGTGGCGCCGTGCCCGCAGCGGATGCAGAGCGGCAAAGTCGTGCTGGTATCCTCGCCGCCTCTTGGGGGTGTAGCTCAGCCTGGCAGAGCGCCTCGTTCGCAACGAGGAGGCCACGGGTTCAAATCCCGTCATCTCCACCAACCACTCTCGAAGCCCATTCAAAAGACCCTTCGAAAGCCTTTCGAAGGGTCGTTTGAATGGGAGCCGGTCCTAGAAAGGGAGAGAGCCCCGGTTACCCGGGACCCTCTCCGCTCAAGCGATTGCGTGTTCCTAGCTGGCTGACTCCGCGATGCGGCCGGTGATGGCCTCTGCAGTGTCAGGAATGGTCACGTCCAGCTCGTCCTTTCTGGTTGCCCAGATGAGACCGAACCCGGCCAGCATGAAGGTCAGGCCGACGGCGGCGAACAGACCAGCGAGGCCGAGGCCCATCTGCAGGGTCGAGTGGGTGACGGTACCGACACCGAGCTCGCCGACGAGGCCATGAGCGGTCCCGCTCCAAGCCTGACCGCGCGCAACGCCCTCGATCGGGTGGCGGCGGTCGAAGTCGGTCCAGTAGCGACCGTCGACGTCGAACGTGTACGCACCAGCGGCGAAGAACTCATCGTTGTAGGTCACGTCTTCGGCCAGGGTCACGTTCTGGGTGCCGTGGAGCACGTGGTACACAATGGTCGCCATCTGGAACATGTACTCAGAACCCGTGTTGACCAGCGGGTCGTTCGGATCGAGATCCGCCATGACAACCGGATATGCCCAATCGTCGGTGAGCAGGGTCATGATTGCGTCGGCACCTTCGGTGGTGCCACGATCGACCAGCTGGCCGTCGTCGTTGTAATTGAGGTTGACGTTCTGTGCCTCAGAGAAGGCCTGGAGCGAGTCGTACCCGTCCTGGACCTTGAAGTACGCAACGCCGCCGGCGACCGCAAAGACCAGCCCGATCACCATGATGATGATCCCGACTGTCTTGAAGCGCTTTGCCATTTCAGAGCCTCCTAGGTAGGTGGTTAGTGGTTCTTGTGAAACCTTTCACAAACATCATTTCGTATATCGACGATGTCCGATAGGGCCGGACGTCACAGGGCGCGTGGGACCATTCGCATACGGGCGTTGACAGCGCAGAGCCGGACAGCACGTGTCCGGGCGGGGAGAGATGGACGACTGGTCAGTCGGCGGCGTGGGCCTCGATCGCGGCCAGGTCCCTGACGGCGCGGGCGTACTGGTGCAGCACCGAGCGGCGCAGGCAATACCAGCTGCGGGGGCCATCCTTCGTGCGGAAGACGACGTCTGCCTTGCGGAGGACACGCAGATGCTCAGAAACCGTCGACTGGGCAAGGCGGCATTCGCCAACGATCTCCTGAACCGTCATGCACCGGCCTTCGGTGAACAGGTGGAGGATCCGGATGCGGGCAGGATGGCCAAGAGCCTTGGAGATGAGGGCAATCTGCTCGTCGGTCGGAGGAGCCGGGTCGGGGAGCCCGACTTCACTGCACGCCGGTGGGTGCGGAGCAATCATCGTCAACCTTCGGGGTATCCGGCTTGTGAACAGATTCACAAGTTCTCGCTCAGCGTTTCGCACTTCGGCGATTGGCGATAGGGACCTTTGTCCCATCGCGATCAGGAGAGTCCGGCCCGATACCGTTCTTGAAGCGCGGCCGTGGTCAGGTCCGAGCGGCTCCGCTCGACCAGGGAACGAGCCATGTCGGTGGTGCGTCGCAGGCCGCTGGTCATCCCATCGGGGTAATCGAGCTCCATGAGGAAGTCGACGACGGCATCCATCGAACCGAAGGTGGCGTCCGCCGAGACCAGGTCGCCGTTGCGCAACTGATCGAGCAGACGCCGCCGCAGCTCCCCCACCGCCTCACCGAGACCTTTGAGGTAGGGGACAGCGTGCAATCCCAGTTCCGACGGAAGCGGGAGCGTGTCACCGGCAACCAGGGCCCGGGTGATGGCCGCTTCGCCATATTCCTTCACTGCGTCGTAGAAGAACCCGGCGTGATAGATGTCAGGGTGCTCGGCCAGGGCGGGCTCGATCTCGGCGATCATCGTCTCTGCATCCGAGATCAACCCCGAAGCGACCTCGGTCTCGCCGCGGTGCAGGGCACGGATGGCTTTCGAGGACGCCTGGATGATCTTCCGACAGTTGCGCAGCGCCTGTTCCCGGGCAGCGAACTTGGCGTCGAGCTCTTCACGTGCCTCGGCTCCGACTGGATCGAGACCAAGTGAACTCATGTATTCAACCGGCGACGACCTTGACTGACGGGTCGGGCGCAGGCACCTCTAGAGGGGCGCTGATGGGCACTACCGGTGCTGCCATCGAGCGTTGCTGCTTGATCTGGAGGAGCAGCGCCACGTAGCCGGCGAATACGGCATCGGCCACAAGCGTGGCGATCAGCCACAGCCAGCTCGAGGTGACGATCGCAGCAGCCAACGTCGCGACCGCGACGGTCCCAAGCAACAACAGAATGCGACGGCGGCGAGTCAGTGTCTGACGACGCGCTTCGACCTCACGTCGCGTTGACGCCATCGCAGCGCTCGCCAGCATCTCTGTCGACCGGGCAAAGCTCCGCGTCGTCGCACCAGGCGACGAGCGACGGGACTCGAAGTAGTTCGGCAAGAACCACGCGGCCCAGACTGCTGCCAGCAGCAGAAATACAAGTATCTCCACGGTTTCCCTTACTCCGTTAGGGGGTATGCGGAGCGTAGGTAGTTCACTCCAACCGACCAAGGATTTGCCCTCAACAGGATCAGCCCTGGTCGCCAGCATTGTGGTCGCTATCACGGTCGGCGAGCAACTCGACGGCGTGGCGAAGAGCCGGTCCGATCACCTCGAGACCCTCGGCCACTC